>JASHRH010000428.1 GCA_030037475.1 Acidobacteriaceae bacterium | reverse complement strand
GAGCATCCGGTCATGCGGTGGGGCGCCGTATTTGCCGGGTGGTTCGTCGCCACCGGCATTGCCATCCTACTGTACGTGTTCGGCCTGGCGATGGGCTTCTCGGAGCTCGATCCGCGCAACGCGGCGGCCGTCACTCGCGGCGTTTCAGCCGGTGCCCTCGTCTGGACGATTCTGACCTGGGGCGCGGCACTCTGGATCGGCGGGATGTTCGCGAGCTGGTTCGACGGCCGCAACGACACTGAGATGGGCGTGGTGCGCGGGCTGACGGTCTGGGGCCTCTCCATGGCCGCGACGGCATTGCTCGCGGCAACGGGGCTCACGCACTTGGCGTCTTTCGCCGCGGCGCCGGGTACGGAAGTTCCAGCAGTCGACCAGGCCCTGGCCGCTCACTACACGGCAATGCTGATGTGGACGGCGTTCGGCAGCGCCGTGCTGTCTCTGATCACATCCGCCTTCGGCGGATGGGTGGGGGCACACCACGTGCATCACGTTTATCACCTGCGCGACTACGGCGCGCACGGCAGGGAGAGCCTGCCGCAGCGCTCCTGAGCCCGCTCGCGGGCCAAGCCCATCGTCGAGGCCGCCCTGCGCGGCAAGCCGGCTCGCGACTGAATGGCTTTCGAGCCTCAATAATGACAGGTGTCATTCCCGCTGCGTGACAGCGGCAACTGGCGCCATCTCGTAATCAGTCGATATCTTGACAGCCTCGCTCATCCTGCGAAGGCGAGCTCATCGACGTGGAAACGAGAATGGCGGCGTGAAATACCCTCGCCTGGTATGGACCGGCCTGTGGCGCAAGAAGGCCCGCACGATCCTCACCGTGCTGTCGATCGTGTTCGCCTTCCTGCTCTTCGGCACGCTCCAGGGGATCGACACCATGTTCAATCAGCTCGTCGACGAAGGACGGCTCAATGTGCTCTACACGAGAAATCCCGCGGGCTTGCCGCTGCCGCTCGCCGATCTCTCGAAGATCCAAGGGGTGAGGGGCGTGACGCAGGTGACGTACGAGTCGGAGTTCATCGGAGATTACCAGTCACTCCGAAACATCGTCGTCGTCCGGCCCGTCGAGACACGGGGCTTCTTTTCGGACGATTCCAGCTTTCAGGTGTCGCCGCAGGCGCGTGCGGCGTTCGCTCGGGACCGCACCGGCGCTCTCGTTGCGCAGAGTCTCGCCAGGAAACTCGGCTGGAACGTCGGAGAGCAAATTTCGATTCACGCGCTCAACGCCGCGAAGAACGACGGCACCTCGGACTGGGCTTTCGAGATCGTCGGGACGTTCGACATTCCCGGCAGTCCCTTCCGTGAGGTGCCTCAGATATTCATGAACTATCCGTACTTCGACACCGCACGCGTCAAGGACGCAGGTACCGTGGAGTCTTACGAAGAGGTCATTGCCGACGCGTCAAAGGCGGAAGAGGTGGGCAACGCCATAGACAACCTCTTTGCGAATTCCCCGTACCGAACCGTCACCCAGACCGAGCGGGCCGATGACCAGAGCAGGCTTGCGCAGCTTGGCGACCTGAATTTCTTCGTCAAGGCGATCGTCGCGGCCGCGTTTGCGACGCTGCTGCTTCTCACCGGCACCACGCTGATGCAAGCCTACCGGGAGCGCATTCACGAGTTCGCGGTGATGAAGACGCTCGGCTTCACGGATCGAGGCCTCGCGGCGCTGGTGCTGAGCGAGGCCATCCTGCTCACGGTCGTGGCGGCCGTGCTCGGACTCGCGAGCGCCCACGCTCTGCTGCCCGTGCTCGGCACGCTGATGGCCCAGGTCGGCGGCCCGGGGCTGACCATGCCATGGATCGTCTTTGCGATCGGAATCGGCTTTGCGGTGCTGCTCGCGCTCGTGAGCGCTCTGCCGGCAGCCTGGCGCGCCCAGCGGCTCTCGATCGTCGATGCGCTCGCGGTGCGCTGAGGACGCGAGATCCCACCCGCCTCGAAACCCTGGTGCCGCTCGGATAAGATCTGCGCCGTGGAAACACATACCCCCGTGCAGCGGCTCGACCCAGAGGATCGCAACCGCGGGTACCCGCATTCCGGCGGGCAGGAGCAGACCTGGGAGTCACATCTGCGGCTGTTCTATCTTCTCATCTTGTTCGCTCCCCTCACCTGGAACCAGACCCCGGGCGAGTTTCGCAGCTGGCTCTTTCCGACTCTGTTGAGCCTTCCCATATTTCTCCTGCTCTACCGGTACGCTTACCGCAGGCGCCGGCGCCTGACGCTTCTCGATCTACTGCCCCTTGCGTTACTGGGCTTCGGGCTGATGCCCGTCAATCCACTCGCGTTTACCTACCTCGCCTACGCAGCAGCCTTTGCGCCGTACGCGTTGCCGGGATTGCTCCGGCCTTTGCTGCTGTCCGCAGCGATGATCATTTTTCACGCCGCGGAGATCATCCTGATCCATCAACCCTCGATACCTCTCACCCTGATCTGCTCGGTATTTTTCATTGTTCTGTCTTGTGCCAATGGCTACCTCGGCGTGGAAGGCAAGCGCAAGAACGCCGCTCTGAGCCTCTCGCATCAGGAGATCCGCCGGCTCGGCGCGGTCGCGGAGCGCGAGCGCATCGGTCGCGACTTGCACGATCTCCTTGGTCATACGCTCTCTCTGATCGCCATCAAGAGCGAGCTCGCGGGCAAGCTGGTATTGCGCGATCCAGACGAAGCAGTGCGGGAGATCGCAGATGTCATGCAAACGGCACGCGAATCCCTCACGCAGGTGCGAGCTGCCGTTGCCGGGATGCAGCCCTCTTCGCTCGAGGAGGAGCTGACCTCGGCGACGAAGCTCCTGGAGTCCACCGGCGTCAATCTGACGTGCATCGGCGACGTTACAGGACTACCGCCCGATGTGAAGGCGGCGCTGGCCATGATCGTGCGGGAGGCGGTCACGAATATTCATCGCCACGCGGAAGCGAGTCGAGCATGGATAGAATTCACGACGATACCCCTGCCCGATCACCGAGCCCTGGCGGATACGACCTCCCTTCCTCATCAGCGGTCCGGATCCGGTGTGGTGCACTTGCTCGTCGCCGATGACGGGCGCGGTGGCGCCGCCGCCACGGGCCATGGGCTCACGAGCATTCAGGCACGCGTGGGCTCGCTCGAGGGCACCCTGCAGATCGACTCGGCATCCGGTCGCGGTACGGCGCTGCGCGTAGAGCTGCCGCTCCGGGCCCCGAACGATCTCCCGCTTCCATCGTGCAGCTCGGCGGCCGCACCGGCCGTGTGCTCGTGATTCGCGTGGTGCTTGCCGAGGACCAGGCGATGGTGCGTGGCGCCCTATCGGCGCTGCTGCGCCTGGAACGTGACATTGAAGTGCTCGGCAGCTGTCCGGACGGAGAGGCGGCCTGGGATCAAGCGCAACGGCTACGCCCCGATGTCATCATTGCGGACATCGAGATGCCCGGACTCACGGGCCTCGAGCTCGCCACTCGAGTGAGGGACTGCCTCCTTCCCAGCAAGGTCATCATCGTCACCACGTTCGCCCGCGCCGGCTACCTGCGTCGGGCGCTCGAGGCAGGCGTCAGCGGATACCTTCTGAAGGACGCCCCGGCCGAGCAGCTCGCCCGTGCCGTGCGAACGGTCCATGCCGGGGGCCGCGCCATCGACCCGAAACTGGCCGTCGACGCGTGGACCGACGCGGACCCCCTGAATGAGCGTGAGCGCCAGCTTCTACGATTGGCCGGAGAGGGCCTCTCCTCTGTCGACATTGCCACCCGTCTGGGCCTCGCCCACGGAACCGTACGAAACTATCTCTCCGAGGCGACGGGCAAACTGCACGCCCGCAATCGCATCGAGGCGTATCGGCTGGCGCGGCAGAAGGGGTGGCTTTAGGCCCGAGGATCACACTCAGGGCTGTGGCGGCATGGCCATGCGCAGAGCGAGGCTGCCCATGATCCAGATCGTGCCTCCCACCAGGATGATCAACAACAGCGTCGAGAACAGGATCAGCTGCAGGTCTTCCCGCTTCTGCCTGAAGCCGATGTGCAGGAAGAATCGAAAGTGGACGATCATCTGCACCAGCGCGAAGACGCCGATGGCGATGAGCAGCGGGAAGCGTGGGATCCACGCCCAGCGCACCAGCGCGAACGGCACCAGGGTCAGGAGGAGCGCGAGGCCGATGCCCCGGACGTAGGACCGGAAGTCCCGGCGCTCCTCCTCGCTCGGCTCGGTCTGCCCATCCGCTTCGTGCACTTGCGCCATCACGCGAGTCCCGCCAGATAAACCACCGAGAAGATCGCGATCCAGACGATGTCGAGAAAGTGCCAGAACAACGCGAGCCGCATGATTCCCAGCTTCACCCGCGTGTCGAGGCCGTAACGCGCGATCTGGCCAACCAGGCAGACGAGCCAGATGCAGCCCCCAGTGACGTGCAGCCCATGCAGAGGTACCAGGTCGAAGAACGCGGAGAGGAAGCCGCTGCGAGTCGGTGCGCCCCCCTTGGCGAACATCGTGACGAAATCGTGCGATTCGAATCCGAGGAAAGCGACGCCCAGCGCGAGGGTCACCGTCAGCCACCCGATCAATCGCGTCTCCCCGTGCTTGTACTTGAGTGCAAGCGACGCCATGCCGAACGTGAAGCTGCTGGCAAGCAGCAACAGCGTCTCGATGAACACGCTCCGGATGTTGTAGAGATCACGCGGGCCGGGACCGCCCGCGGTCGCGCTCAACGAGGCCACGTAGGTCGAGAACACCATGCCGAACAGGACGGCGTCGCTCATCAGGAACAGCCAGAAGCCGAACATCACGCGTTCGGCGGCATCGTGGTCCCCGCCGTGCGCGCAGCCCAGATTCAGGCCGGGATGCTTGATGGTGTCCTGGCTCATGCCGAGACCCCGGCGTACTCCTGCTCGGCCAGCCCCGCATTGGACGACTTGCATTCATCGGCGCGTGATATGGCCGTCGCCGCGGCCGCCGCGGCGATCCAGCGCTGCTGTTCCCGCTGCACCTGCTGCGCCGGGACGATTCGGGTGGTGTCGCGCGCGAAGCCACTCGAGATCGTCGTCGCCACGGCGGCGAGGGCGGAAAGAATCACCATCCACCAGATATGCCAGACCAGGCCGAAGGCGATGGCGAGACCAATGGCGCCCAGCGCTGGTCCTAGGGCGCTGTTCTTCGGCAGCTCGATATCGGCGCAGGCACCGGGGCGCTGATACGCGTTGCCGGACTCCTTTGCTGCCGTGAATGCATCGCGATCGGTAACCACCGGAATCACCGCGAAGTCGTAGTCCGGCGGCGGTGCGGATACGGACCACTCGAGGCTGCGGCCATCCCACGGATCGCCCACAAAAACCCGGTTCTCGTTGCGATGCTTGATTGATACCCACAGTTGCACGAGAAGTGCGCCGAGGGCCGCGATGACCAGGATGGCGCCGAGGAAGGCCACCATCTCGAGGGGTACGTAAGACGGCTCGGTATACGAGACGGTGCGGCGCGGCAGACCCATCAGACCCAGTGCGTACAGGGGAAAGAACGCCAGCATGAAGCCTGCGATCCAGCACACCGCCGAGACCATCCCCCAGCGCTCGCTCAGGCGAAAACCGAATGCCTTGGGGAACCAGAAATGGTATCCCGCAAGCAGACCGAACAGCGCGCCCGGAACCGCCACGTTGTGGAAGTGCGCCACCAGAAACACGCTGTTGTGCACTTGATAATCGACGCCCGGGTCGGCGAGCAGGATCCCGCTCATACCCCCCAGTACGAACAGGAAGATGAAGCCGACCGAGTAGACCATCGGCACGGTAAAGCGTATCCGGCCGCGGAACATCGTCCACATCCAGTCATAGATCTTCACCCCGGTCGGTATCCCGATCAGCATCGAGGCGATGCCGAATACCGCGTTGATGTCGGCGCTCTGCCCCATGGTGAAGAAGTGATGCAACCAGACGGTGAAGGACAGAATCGCGATGGCCATGGTCGCCATCACCATGGATCGATAACCGTAGAGGGTCTTGCCGGAGAACGTTGCAACGACCTCCGAGTAGATGCCGAACGACGGCAGGATCAGGATATAGACTTCCGGATGGCCAAACATCCAGAACAAGTTGACGAAGTGCATCATGTTGCCGCCATGCGCATTCGTGAAATAGTGAAATCCGAGATAGCGATCCAATGCCAGCTGTGCCATGGCAATGGTGAGCGGCGGCATGGCGAACATCATCAAGATGCTCGTGCAAAGCGCGGTCCAGGTGAACAGAGGCATGCGCAGCAGCCTCATGCCCGGTGCACGCTCTTTCCAAATGGTGGTGACGAAATTGATGCCGGTGAAGGTGGATGCGAGCCCGGACAGCGAGAGCGCCCAGATCCAATAGTCCGGGCCCACCCCGGGGTTGAAATTCGCTTCGGTATAGGGCGGATAGCCGAACCAGCCGCCGGTCGAGAACTTGCCGATGAGCAGCGACACCATCACCAGCAGGGCGCCGGCTGCCGTGAGTCCCAAGCTGATCGAGTTGAGTCTGGGGAAGGTCACCTCCCGCGCTCCGATCTGCAGCGGCATGGCGTAGTTGATGACCCCGGTGAGAAACGGCATCACCACGAAGAAGATCATGATCGTACCGTGCGTGCTGAACAGCTCCGCGAAATGCTCGGGCGATACGAAGCCCCCACCGAGGCCGAACGCCTGCTGTGCCCGCATGAGGCACGCCTCGATGAGGGCGCGCGCCGCCATGACGAAGGCCAGCGCGACGTACATGATGCCGATCTTCTTGTGGTCGGTGCTGGTGAGCCACTCCGTCCACAAGACACCCCATTTCCGGTATTTGGTGATCAGCGCAAAGCTGACGATCGCGCCGAGCACCATTACACATGCCGCCCCGGTGGCAATGACGCCATTGATCACGTTCGCTTCGGTAGGATGCTGCAGCATCTGCCAGAACGGCAGCGACTGCAGGCTCAGTCGCCCGAGCGGTGGATCGATGATGGCTGCGAGACTCACCGTCCTTTCTCCGTTACCGGCCCGACGGGTTTCCTGGCGGCGGACGCGACAGCCGTCGCTTGATCAGCGGCCTCGGCGAGCTCGACTGCGGTGCCGTCCATGGTCGCCTTGACCACCGCGGGGAACAATGCAGCCGTCGCTCCGCTGAAGTAGATGCTCCCATCGGCCGACCCCGCATTGCCCACCGCCGCGATCAGCTGCGCACGGGTCGAGCGTCTGGAGATCGCCCCGAGGGTCGCTCCATCCAGAGGTACGCCACTCGCCCGAACGTTGCGCACC
>JASHRH010000427.1 GCA_030037475.1 Acidobacteriaceae bacterium | reverse complement strand
ACGTGGCTGGATGAGAAGGGGTCGATACCGTCTGTGTTGGGCGAGTGCGCAGGCGCGTAGATCCTGCTGTAGCGGATGGTCACATCGTCGGAATAGTAGGGCACCACCTGCCAGGAAGGTGAGTTCTCGATCGTCACGTGATCGATCAGAATATGCTGGCAGTGATCGAAGACGACCAGACGCGGGCGGAAGACCTCGTCTTCGACGACACCATGATCCTTTTCTTTCCGCGCTTCTGCCCACCAGGTTGCGCCGTTGCCGTCGATCGTGCCGCCGCCGGTGATGGTGACGTCCTCGGCGTGACTGGCGCTGAGAAGCGATAAATGGCCGCGCGCGCCGAAAACATTGGTGACGGGATAGTCCGCATGGTTGGGTGAGCCGAGCAGCGTGACTCCCGGCTCAATGTCCAGGATGATGTGGCTCTTCAGCACAATCGGACCCGAGAGGAATGTCCCGCCGGCGAGACGCACGGTGCCGCCGCCTTTAGCGGCGCAGGCGTCGACGGCGGCCTGAATGGCATGTGTGTCGAGCGTCTTGCCGTCAGGTTTTGCGCCGTACTGCGTGACGTCGCAAACGTTGGCGTGGGCCGAAGCGGCGGTCTGAGCAATAACGGCTGGGGCCGCAGCAGCGAGGCACAGGGCCGGCAAACAAGCGGCAAGAGCGCGAAATGGGTTCGTCATGAGCGCGAAATCCTTGATCAGAATGGGGTATAAGCAGTGGTCAGACCTCGATATCTGCTGGAAAACGAGCATAGCACCGATCAGCCGCGGTTCGCTCAGTGCTGAGCGTCCGGGTTCCACCCATCGAGAAACCTGGATGGTCGCATAGGGCGCAACTTGTGACGTGGTCATCTGATGCGATTGGAGCTTGCGCCGCGCTGGATCCACTCGTATTCCATATAATCCGCCATCTCCAGAGAGTGGGTCTCTCCGGGGTGCCACTCGCGCCAGCGGGGGGGGCGGCTTCCGTGGAGGCAGGGCCGGTCTTCTCCGCCGGGAACGGAGGAAATCGGCCATCGCACGGCAGCGGCGTTCCGGGCTGGCTGCCTGGCGCGCGGTTGAGCGTGACATCGCTCCCGATCGGAGTCAGGTTACCGATGCCAGGGCCAAGCGTGATATTCGCATCGGCAGCGCGGATATCCTTCGGCTGAAGTTGATCGACGAAGACGTTGTCGAAGGTGAGGCTAAGCTTGTGGCGAGCGTCAAGTCCATCCAGCGTGATGCGGCCGGGCGTGACGATGCGCACGTTGCGCAACGTAATGTCGCGATATTCCGGCAGCAGATCGCCCGAATGCGTAGTGTAGAGGGGTGTCAGCAGGATGGGATTCCTCACGTTCCTCATGCATACGTCGTCGTACGACACATCCTGGACGAGGCCGCCGCGGCTGCGATCGGATTTGATGCGGATGCCGTTATCGGCGCCATCGATGGTCAGATTGCGGACGCGAATGGCGCTGACTCCGCCGTTCGTTTCGCTGCCGATGGACATGCCATGGCCGTAATAGAAGTGGTCGTCGGCAATCGTCATGTGCGTGGCTGGTCCCAGTTTGCCTGCCTTGATCGCCACATCGTCGTCCCCGTCGCTGATCCATGAGTGCAGGATGGAGACGTTCGTGGACGATGCGGGATCGATGCCGTCGGTGTTGCGCGCCGTACGCGGTGTATCGATCTTCACGCCCCAGGCCGTAAAGCCATCGGTCTGCTGCACCAGCACGTGAAAGTTGGGCGAGTTGCGCAGGGTGATGCGGTACAGGACGAAGTTGTCGGAATGATTGACCACCACGAGACGGAAGCAGCTCTGCTGAAGGTCGTGAACTTTGGCGATATGTGCCAGGTCCCACCACGTCTGTTTCTGTCCCAAAAGCGTTTCGCCGCCACGGCCATCGATGATGCCGTCGCCCATGATGCCGCTGCCGGGTGCGTGGTCAGCGAGGATGAGCGGCTTGCAGCCATGGCCACGCTTGTCCACCACGCCGCAACTGCCGGGTGACAGATCGTAGAGGCGAGGATCGCGCGAGGCAAAGAGGGTGACGCCTTGCTCGATCAGCAGCGTCACGCAGGGGCGCAGCTGAACCGGCCCGGTGAGGAAGAGATCGCCGGCGTGCAATGCACGCAGCTCGACCGCATGACCGGAAGCACAGGCATTGATGGCTGCCTGAATGCGGGCGGTATCGAGGCGCTGCTCGTCGGCGGCAGGCAGACGTCCGTCCGGAGCGGAAAGGCTTGCATCGAGGACCGTGCATGGGACCGGAAATCGAGGCTCGGCTATGGAGCGAGTATCCTGGCCGAGGAGCGACGGGGCGAGCAGCAGCCAGGCGAGCGCGACTGCTAAAAGGAACCGGTGCGGGGATCGGAATCGCACGAAACTGACCTCCTAAATCGTTGTACTTCCTGTTAACCTGCGGCCCTGCCGCAGCCGGAAATGCGAGTTGGGTGGTCAGACCTCACGGTAATGATTTCCGACAGAACCGAGGTCTGTGAGGAGAGCCGCTGCGAGCCCGCGTAAAAATTTCATTATGCATCCGGATGCGGCATCTTGACAGGGGAGCCCTCAAGTGTGGACAATTCAGAGCGCAACAGCTTTATTTCTCGGATCGCCCAATAATAAGGATAAGACGAGCTATGCCGAAATTCGAGGGGAGTGTGAGGCCAGTGGTTAGACCACAGAGAGAGTGCACGGACGATGCGGTCCGGTATCACGGGATCGGACCCATGCGGCGGATGAACCGAGTCGCAGAGGTAATGAGCCGGGTAACCTTGCTCGCACTCGCGGGCATATGCCTCCTGTTCCTGGCGCCCAGAGGGCGCGCGCAGGAGTTCCGCGCAACGATTTCAGGAACAGTGATGGATCCTTCAGGTGCTGTCGTACCGGGCGCGGAAGTGACGGTGCGGGAGACCAGCACAGGCGCCACGAACCGAACCACCAGCGACAGCGCCGGGCAATATGTCGTTCCCTTCCTGCTGCCGGGCGACTACACGGTCACGGTAAAAGCCTCCGGATTTCAAACGCTGGTGCGCAATGGAATCCAGTTGCAGGCGCAGGAGCACCCGGTCATCGATCTGAAACTCAGCGTGGGCCAGGCGACGCAAACAGTCACCGTGACCGCGCAAACGCCGCTGCTGGATCAGGAGAATGGGTCGATCAGTACGGATATTTCCACTTCGTCAGTAGCCGATCTGCCCCTGAATGGCCGGGCTCCGGCCATGCTGACGGAGCTCGCGCCCGGAGTGATGACGGAAGCACCGCCGCAGATCTCGCATCCCTTTGACAACAACAACATGAATTCGTTCAGCATTGGCGGCACGCCGCTACAGACCAGCGAAGTCCTGCTCGATGGCTCACCGGATGAAACGCTGCTGGGATCGCTGGCTTTCAGTCCTTCGGAAGACTCGGTGAAGGAAGTTTCGGTCCAGCCCTTTGCGACTGACGCGTCGTTCGGCCACACGATCGGCGGCGTGCTGAACCAGGTGACGAAGAGTGGGACGAACCAGATCCATGGGACGCTGTATGAATTCAGCCAGGCATCGGCTCTGGATGCGAATACATACTTCAATGGTCGCGTCATCCCGGTGCCACCACTGCCGGTAACGCACTTCAACCAGTACGGATTGACGGCGGGCGGACCGATCTGGCTTCCCAAAGTCTACGACGGCAGGAACAAGTTGTTCTGGTTTTT
>JASHRH010000426.1 GCA_030037475.1 Acidobacteriaceae bacterium | reverse complement strand
AGGTGGGATTCTCGCCCACCATGCGGAAGATGAGTTCGCGTAGTTCCATGGTTGTTGGCTTTCTGCCACGGCGGACTTTCCTGCCCGAGATCCATTTCCAGTACTGCCTGAACCCGAAGCGATGCCAGCGGACGACGGTGTCCGGCTGAACGATGAGGAGCGCCTGCGTCCAGCCGGACCAGCATCGGTAGAGCATGACCCAGAACATTCGATCCGGCGCGGCGAGACGGGGCTGCGGGTGCCTGGTTTTCAGGACGGCGAGCTGTTGGCGCAGAGCCAGGTTTTCGAGGAGAAGATCGCGACGGGAGCGGAAGAAATTGAAAGCCAGAACGGACAAGAGCCTCAGCGAGCGAAGCATGCGTCCGTTGTAGCAGAAAGATACCCGTGCAATCCCAGATCAGATGGAGATCACATCCAGGCCAGGAATCAGTTGGAAGTGTCTGGGATTTACAGTCAGAACCGAGAAGCCGAGCGTCAGGGCGGTTGCGCCGATCAGCAGATCGACAAATGGGATGATGACGCCTTTGGCCGTCTGCTCGCCATCGATCTGCCCGGCAAGCATGGCGGTTTCCGCCGTGTACGGATACACGGTAAGCCCAATGCGAAGCTCTTCGATGAACATGCGACGGCGAAGCTGAATCTCGGCGGAATTGCCGCGATAGATGCCGTGCACCAGTTCCGTGAGGCCGACCGAGGAAAGGGCTGCTTCCTGATTGCCTGCGGCGGCGATCACCTGCTGCACAAGTTGCACCGGGGTGTCGCCGCGCCTTTCGGCGGCAATGACAACGCTGGAGTCGAGGATCAGTCCCATGCGGGAGGGTTCAGCGGCTCACGGTGGCTGCGAATGATCTCCTCGAGATCGCGGCCGAATTCGCCGTCCAGCGTGACACTGGCTCCGCGATCGGTGAGAATCCTCAGCGAGTCGGAGAGCAGGCGCGGCTTCGGCGGACCGCCCGGCAGCAGCCTGGCGATCACGCGCGCGTCGGCTTCGATGTGGATCTCGTCGCCATTGGCGGTGCGAGCCAGAACCCCCTCGAAGTTGCTCGCGGCTTCGGCGCGCGAAATGTGAACAACGGCCATGGGTCGATGATACCGTGGCTGGGATGCTGCTGTAGACGAAATTGTAGCGGGCAGAGCCTCCAGAGGCTTCACACGTCTACAGGTCTCAACAGGGTGGCTGCAACAGACTCTATTCAAAGCAGTTGCGGACTCGAAATAGCAACAAGCTTCAATAGACTCTGAGATGCGGTTCGGGACCAGGGGGTCGGAGGTTCAAATCCTCTCTCCCCGACCATCTACCTAAGCAAATTCAGCAAGTTGCAGCCTGCCGTTCGACGGCGGGCCTTTGCGTGACCCCCACCGAACCCCACGGTCTGCCTGTGCAGCTTCGTGAGGATTTCCCGCTTGCTGTCCATCGGACCAGCCCTGGGTGCCGCCGTGCCTGGATCGCATTCTCGCTGGCCTGAGGCTGATTTTCGTCACAGCGCCAAGGCACTACACTGAACCAACCGACAAGCGGATGACGAAAAGCGGCACGGCGGCGATTTGGATGTGGGGGATTTTTCCGATCTATCTGATGGTTCTGCTGGTCATCAGCTGGACTTCCAGGCGCCGCAGTCCGACTGCCAATCAGTACCTCAACGCTTCTTCTTCTCTTCCCACATGGGCGGTTGCGCTCTCCTTCCTGGCGTACAACTGCGGATCCATCGAGATTCTGGGCATGAGCGCGATGGCCGCTCAGTACGGCGTCCAGGCGCTCCACTTTTACTGGATTGGCGGCATTCCGGGACTGGTCTTCATGGCGCTCGTGGTTCTTCCTCTGTATCTGCGCACCGGAGCCCGCAGCCTGCCGGAGTATTTCGAGATGCGCTTCGGTCCGGGAGTCCGGCTGCTGAGCGCGTCTCTCTCCGCGCTGAGCACAGCCGCATTTTCCGGAGTTGTTCTTTATGGGCTGGCCGAAGTGCTGCACGTCTTCCTGGACTGGAGCCTGCTCGCGGGCACGATGGTCTCAGCCGGCATTGTGATGGCCTACGTGCTCGTAGGAGGGATCCGCGCCACCATCTATACGTCGGTCTTCCAGTTGTGCGTTCTGATTGGCGGCCTCGCGCCGCTGCTTTTCGTGACGGTCCACTTTACGCCGTCGACATTCGCGGTGCGGTCGGCGAAGTGGCATCTGTGGAAGCCCCTTCCGCTGCTCTCGCCGCACGCTTCCCTCGATCGTTTCGGCGTTGCCCTCGGCCTTGGATTCGTCATCAGCTTTGCGTACTGGTGCACCGACTTTGTGATGATCCAGCGAGCTTTGGCCGCGAACTCGTACGAAGGCGCGAGGAAGGTTCCGCTGCTCGCAGGCTTCGGCAAAGCGATCATCGCCTTCTTTATCGTGCTGCCTGGAGTGGCAGCGCCCTCTCTGCTCCGCGGAGCGGGCACTCTTCCCTTTGACGAAATGCTGCCGCGTCTCCTGAGGACGATGTACGGCCCGGTTTTTCTGGCCTTCGGAGCGGCGGCGCTGCTGGCGGGGCTGATGGCCGGAATGGCCGGCAACATCTCCGGCTTTTCCGCGCTGTGGACGGAAGAGGTCTATCGGCCGCGCATCAATCCGGGCCGAAGCGAAAGGCATTATCTCCGCGCCGGAAAACTCTCCATCGTGTTCTGTGTTCTGCTCGCTCTCGCGGGGGCCTATGCGACGTTCTTCTTTCGCGATCTGATGGAATTTCTGCAGCTGATTCTTGCCTTGTTCTATGCGCCGGTGTTTGCGGTGGTTCTCGCGGGAGCGACCGACAAGCGTCTTCGGTCGCGTGGCGCCATCGCGGCGATTCTGGGCGGGGTGCTGTCAGGGACCGCGCTGCAGGGGAGCTTCTGGGCGGGCTGCGTGCACTTTGGGAGTCAGATGAACGCGAACTTCTATACCGCTCTGATGGAGTTCGGCGTAGCGCTCGGCATCTGCCTCGTCAGCGCGTCTTTTCGAGGCAAGGAGTCGCGCTCGCCGAACCCGCTCACTGTGATCGGCAGCGATGCCGTGTCCATGATCCGGCCTTCCGGTTCGCTCATTCTCCTGAGCACGCTGCTGCTGTGCCTGTGCGCCTTGCTGAATCTGCTTTGGCGGTGACTGCGTTTGTTTGCGGGCCAGTCGACTGGCGGACCACAAGCTGCGTCTTCACGCGAATGGGCTCCGGCGCGTATGGCGAGGAGTGCTGCGTGAGCCGCATGAGGCCCTGGAAGGCCGCGGCCGCCAGATCCTCGCGCGACATCCGCACGGTCGACAGCGGAGGGTGCGCAAACTCCGCCATGTGGATGTCGTCGAACCCGATGACCGATATTTCCTCCGGAACCTGCATTCTGCGCTCGCTCAGCCCCCTGAGCACGCCCACCGCCGTCAGATCATTGGAAGAGAGGATGGCCGTAGGGCGATCCCTGAGCGAGAGGAAATGACCGATAGCGGCTGCCCCCGCTTCAAACGTGTGATCGCCTTCGTATACCGGCGTGTCCTTCGCCCGCAGACCCACTTTCCGGACCGAATCGAGGAACGCGTCGCGGCGGGCCTGATTGGTGAAATGCTGCAGCGGGCCGCTCACAAAGGCGATGCGGCGATGGCCGAGCAGCGCCAGATGCTGGATCGCCTGATCGATTCCAGAGCGGTAGTCCACTTCCACCACCAGGCACCTGGCGCGGGGTGCAGCCGCGTCGATGGTGACAAGCGGAATGTTGTGCAGAATCAACTCGTGCAGATAATCCCAGTCCGCGCGGAACGTCATCACGGCAACACCCTCGACGCGCCGCTGGACCAGCCTGCGAACAAACCGGTTCAGATGTTCGTCGTTTTTGTGAATGACCGAGCCAAGCATAATTTCGAAATCGCTTGTCTCGGCAAGGTCTTCGAAGCTGCGCACGAGTTCCGGGTAAAACGGATTCGTGAGCTCTGAAATGATGAGTCCCAGCACCCGGCTTCGACCCGACCCAAGGGCTCTCGCCTGCAGGTTGGGGAGATACCCCATTTCGCGGATAGCGTCACGAACGCGTTTCGCCAGTTTCGCGTCCACGGTCAGTTGCCCGTTCACCACGCGCGAAACCGTTGCAGGAGAAACCCGTGCCCGCCGGGCAACTGCCCTGATCCCTGCGGCAGGTCCTCCGGTTGCGCTCGAATCCTCTGAGGTCATGCGAGAATCACCCGTTCCCCAAAAGCTGTCACGAGCCGGACGTTCGAGAAACCGCTTTCCGACTCTCTGAAGCCTGAGATACTGCGTGTTTCACATAGTACAAAAGCCACTTGACAATAGCAATGCCGCAGTCATATGGTTCTATCCGCATCTTGAGAAACCGTTTTCTTGAGCACCAATCAGCGTCTCGAAGCAGAGCTGAAGAAGCCGCCGCAACGCCGGCTTCGAATGGAGAGGGATATGAAGATCTGCTTGTTGAAGTGTTTTGGCCTGTGCGCAGTCCTCGCTTTGTTTGCCTCTGTCATGGCGCCGCATGCCGCGGCTCAGGCTACCAGTGGACAGATCCTTGGCCAGGTTACAGATCCCTCCGGGGCCATTGTGCCGGGCGCCACCATCACCGTCACCGATGAGGACAAGGGAGTCTCCTTCACGGGCCAGACTGACTCCGCGGGCAACTATACCGTTCCCAGCCTTCCCCCCGGCATTTACTCGGTGACGGCGTCCGCGACTGGCTTCAGCGCCAGCAAATACACCCACGTTGTTGTGGCCATTGACCAGCACCTGGCTCTCAATTTCGCACTCAAGTTGGGCACCGTCACCATCACCGTGCCGGTCAGTGCTGCCGCCCCGCTCCTGCAGACGCAAAGCGCCGAAGTGGGCACCGTGATCAGCGGCAATGCGATTACTGATCTGCCGCTCGCGGGGCGTGAGTTCTTCGACCTGACCACTCTGGTTCCGGGAGTCACCTCGGTGGCTGGCAGCGGCACCATCAACACGATCGGGCTGGACGTGAGCGGCCAGCGCGAGTACGGAAACTCCGTTCTGATGGATGGCATTGAAGCCACCACCAATCGCACGCAGGATATTACGGTGGATCCAAACGTGGACTCGGTAGGCGAATTCAAAGTCATCACCGCGACATACGACGCGGAATTCGGCAATGCGGCCGGAGGCGTCATCGCCATTCAGACCAAGTCGGGCACGAATTCCATTCATGGCGATGCGTTCGAGTTTTTCCGCCCCAACTACTTTGCCGCCAAAGAGACGCTGCCTGGCGTCAGCACGCCGCAACCGCCCTCAGCGCTCAAGCAGAACAACTTTGGCGGAACCGTCGGCTTCCCGATTAAGCATGATCGCTCCTTCATGTTTGTCGCGTATGAGGGAATGCGGCAGAAGGATCCCTACTCCTATGTCGATTCCACAGTCCCCTTCGGCCTGATCAACAATGGCAATCCCATCGTGCCCGGCCAGGATATCAGCTTCGCCAGCCTGCTCGACCCCTATGCAGGCGTCACCACTGCCCCTGGGGGCGGCGCAGCTGCCGGAACGATTGATCCCATCTTCGATCCGGTCGTTTCAGTCAACTCTTATGGAGGCACCGAGCAGCAGTTCACGGGCAATATCATTCCCGCATCGCGGGTGAGCACAGCCGGCCTGAACACGCTGCTGAATTTCTATCCCAAGCCCAATCTTCCGGGCATCGACAACGGCTGGTTCCGGAACTACGAGGTCTACTCGCCGACCGATACCAATTTCGATAAGGTTGACGCGCGCTTCGACCAGGTGGTGAGCGGCCGGGACAAGATCTACGCCGTGTATCACTGGCAGACCAACAATCAGTTGGTGACCGACCCTTACTGGGGTCACACAGTCGTGCCGGGCGGCGGCGACGCCGACCAGGCGAATAAGGAAGATTTCGAGCCACAGTCCGTTTCGGTGACCTACGATCACACTTTCAGCCCCTCGATGCTCGACGAAGCGCAGTTCGGTTACCTCTTCTACCCCGAGAATCTCTACAGCCTGCTGAATGGGACGGATTATTCCACCAAGTATGGCGTGGGTAACGTGGATGTTCCCGGATATGCGGCGACCGTTGGCTATCCTCAGATCTTCCTGGCCGATGGCTATCTGGCCGGGGGGTCGACCTATAAGCCGTACCACGTGAACGATCAGAACTATCAGATCGGCGATTCATTGACCTGGACGAAAGGCCGGCATGAGTTGAAATTTGGCGCTGACCTACGCCTGCTGAATTCACACCCGGAGTTCTCGCTGTTCCCAACCGGCTTCGATTACTTCGAGAGCTACGGCTACGCCGAAACCTCCAATTACTACTACACCTACATTCCAGGCGCTTATAACTGGGCGGGCGGATCGGACCTCGCCGATCTGGTTCTGGGCCTGCCGACCGATGTCTACATCGGGCTGCAGCTCACGAACCCGCATACGCAGAGCTGGAACCTCGATTACTATGCCCAGGACTCCTTCCGTATAACACCACGGATCACCCTCAACTACGGTCTGCGTTACGAATACCAGAATCCCTGGACCGAGGCGCACAATTACATGTCGAATTACAGCCTTGCCACCAACACAATCCTGCTGGCCGGCCGCGGCGGCGCTTCGCGCTCGCTGATGAACGCGCGTAAGGACGACATCTCTCCTCGCTTCGGCTTCGATTTCCGCCTGACCCCGACCACGGTTTTGCGCGGTGGCGAAGCGATCTTCTACTCGCCCGAAAACGACGGCCGCGAGGACATCCTCACCGAGAATGCTCCCTTCGCCGAACAGGCCGCTTATACCAACTGGGTTTACAACGGGCCTTCCGGCGGTCCTACAGCCCCATGGCAGTACACCCTGGATACCGGCGTGGCGCGCAGCACGGCCATTGACATCCCCAGTTCCGGCGTCCTTGTGCCGTCAACTCTGCCCAACGGGAATCTGGAAACAACCTATTCGATCAATCCAAACATGAAGACCGGAACAACCGGCTCGTTCAGCCTGACTGTCCAGCAGGAAATCACGAAGAATACTTCGTTCGAAGTCGGGTGGGTGGGTTCTATCGGCAGGCATCTCTCCTATGAGATCGGCGACATCAACGCCAACCCCAACAATACGGCCAATAACTTCAACAATCGGCTCACCACCTCGCTGGGCAATATCCAGTACCTGACTGACTCGGGGATCAGCAGCTACAACGCCATGGAAGTGAAGGTGACCAGGCAGACCTCGCGCAACACAAGCTTCCTGCTCAGTTATACCTGGAGCCACAGCCTCGACAATGGCCCTGCGCCCTTCGATCTGGGCCACGTGAACAACGACAGCCCGCAGGATCCTTATAACCTGAAGCCGGAATATGCGAGCGGCGACTTCGACCAGCGCAACAACTTTGTCTTCAGCGGAGCATTCAATTTGCCTGTCGGCAAGGGGCAGCGGTGGGGCACGAACTGGGGCGGCCTGGCCAATGCAGTCCTTGGCGGGTGGCGCTATAGCCCGATCTTTATTGCTCGTTCCGGCACACCCGTGAACGTGATTCGCGGAACCAACCCAGCCTCCATTCTGCCCGGACTACGCCCCGATGTGAGCGGCAATCCGAATATCCCGCGCGGCCAGCGGAGTTACCTCCACTGGTTCAACACGAAAGCGTTCAGTGTGCCTTCGAATATTTCCGGTTCCTCCTTCCTTCCCGGCAATGCTGGCCGCAACCTGGTGATCGGTCCGGCCTATGTGAACCTCGATTCTTCGCTGGCGAAGGACTTTACCTATCGGGAGCGGTATACGCTCGACGTCCGTATTGAGGCCTTCAATACAGCGAATACAGTTCATCTGGGCGGTCCCGATCCGGACTTCAACGACGGCACCTTCGGCCAGATCAACAGCGTCGTAGGCGGTTCCGACCGCGAGGCACAGCTTGCCGTGAAGCTGCTCTTCTAGGCGGGATGGATGTTTGCAAGGATCGCTGCCAACTTCATCTTCTGACCACCCCCGCCGCAGCCGCTTGTTCGGGACTGCGGCTTCTTTGTCTCCGCAAACTTGCCATAGGATGATGTCGGAATGTTTTCTGCAGGGAAAGCTTGGCCGCTGGCGCTGGCGATCGCAGCCGGCACCGCCCAGTGCGCGGCCCAGAACACGGGCCACACCTTTTATGTCGACTGCGGTGCCGTCGCTAATGGAACGGGCGGCTCGCCCAGTTCGCCGTGGAACGGACTCGCGCAGGTCAACGCTCAGACGTTCCGGCCCGGCGATACGATCGCGCTGCGCCGTGGCATCACCTGCCATGGCGCGCTGGCGCCGCAGGGCTCCGGCGCGGGCGACCGGCCCATTCGCCTTACCGCCTGGGGTACCGGCCCCCGCCCGCGGGTGATTGCGACGCATTCTGCTGATGCGGTGCTGCGCCTTTTCAATCAGGAGTACTGGGACATCGACTCGCTCGATCTCTCTGGCGCGAGCACCTGGGGCGTGTACGTCAGCGGCGATCGCGGCATCCTGCACCACATTCATCTCAGCGATCTGGCGGTCCACGACGTGATGGGCGGCACGCTGAAACATAAAGAGAGCGGCCTGGTGGCGATCACGCCGAGCAGCGCGCAATCGCATTTCGATGGCGTGCTGGTGGACGGCGTCACGGCGTGGAATACGAATCAGTGGGTCGGCATCATGGTTGGCGGTGGCGACCTGGGCTATCCGCCGGAGAGCGACTGGAGCGAAAATGCCGAGATTCTCAACTCCACTATCCACGACGTGCAGGGCGATGGCATTGTGCTCTTCCGCGTGCGCCACGGCCGCATCGACTCCAGCATTGCCTGGAACACGGGTATGCAGGACACGGAGAGCATCGGGACGCCGAACGCCATCTGGACGTGGATGTGTGACGACTGCACCGTGGAGAACAACGAGGCGTATCTGACCGACAGTCCAGGCGTGGACGGCGGCGCTTACGACGTCGACTATGGCAACACGAAAAATTCAGTGATCGACAACTACGGGCACGACACGCAGGGCTATTGCGTCGCGGTCTTCGGAGCTGGATTCGTCACTCGGCAGAGCGTGGTGCGCGACAATCTCTGCATCGACAACGGCCGCAGTCCGCGCATGGCGAAATATCAGGGCGCAATCTTTCTGCTGACCTGGAACGGAGGCTCCATCGACGGACTCACGCTGGAGAACAACATCGTTTACTGGAGTCCCTTTGAAAACGCGCCGGCGCTGCTGAATGAAGCCGACATTAAATCCGGAACTGCGGCTTTCCGGAACAACACCATCCACTCCACCGCTCTCTGGATGGTCAGCAGCAACTCCTCGCTGGCCCTCAGTAGCAATCATTACCAGTACTACAGCGACCTCGCCGGGACGCCGCTGCCGGAGTGGCGCATTGGGAATACGAGCTTCCACAGCCTCGGCGCGATGGAAGCGACCACGCACGAGGCGAACGCCGGGAGCTATGCCCATCACCCGCTGGCAAGGTGGCCGCTTACGGCGTCCCGTGCATCCGGCTCACAGCGAAAGACGTGGTCCCTCCGCTGCGACCTGCCGGTGGTGCTCGATGCTCAGGGATGGATCGACGATATCGCGCTGCGGCAGATCGTCGTGCTGAGGAGCTTTGCGCAGCAGTATCGCGCGCTCGGCTTGCAGGTGACGCTGAATCTGACTGCTCCGAATCTTTCGATCTTTACCACACCGGCATTCCGCAACGATCTGACTGACTTGGCACTGCAGGGAGTGACGGTGAAAATGTCCAGCCCCGAGAGATCTTACGCGACCGTGCTCACGGCTCCCGACGGCAAGCTGGCCGGTCAATGGCAGGGCTTTGCCGGCCCGGTGCAGCTCGGGCTGGCTCTACGCAAGGCTCTGGGCGAACCGTTGTACGCGCAGATGAAAGCGGGTGACGATGAGTAGGCTGCATCATCTTGCCGTTGCGGCTGGCCTGGCGATCCTGGCGGGCGGCTCGCTGCTGGGGCATACGCAAAAGGCCGTAACCCAGACGTATTCTCGCGTGGCGCTCGGCTCACCGACGCTTCCCAACCCAATTACGGTGTACGACAACTGGTCGACCTACGACGAGCTCTCCGACAACGTGCCGCTGACTGAAGAGCTGACCATGCGGGAACTGGACCAGATGCTGCGCCTGAAGAAGGCCGGCGTCCGTTTCGATTATTACGTGATCGACGCGTTCTGGTTCGATCCGAATGGCGCGTACCGCACCTGGAGGAAACCAAACTGGCTGAACGGCCCGGATGCGTGGATCAGGAAATGCCAGGAAAACGGGATCAAGCCCGGCCTGTGGTTCGGCACGAATGCGCTGGTTCATCTGAACGCCGCGCCGCAGTGGCGCGATTCCCTGAACCAGCAGGGCACGGCGATGTCGATGTTCGAAGGCGGCTTCCTGCCCGATTTCATGAACACGTTGCAGTATTGGTATGGTCGCGGCATCCGCATGTTCCTTTTCGACTTTGCGGATATGACTGCGGCTACCCCGCACGACGCAGCCACGATGACGAAGCAGGAGATTGTGCGGCGCAATTCCGACGCGTTGCGCCATGCGCTGGAAGCGTTTCGGCGGAAGAATCCAGACGCGGTGCTCGAAGCGTTTAACGGCTTCGGCGGGGTGATGGACTCGACCTCCTATCCGTTTCCCTTTAAGGATCCCGTGGACCTGCAGTGGCTGAAGGCCTTCGACGCGCTCTACTGCGGCGATCCGCGCCCCGGCGACGTGCCGGAGATGAATTTCTGGCGCACGCTCGACATCTACAGCGACCATCAGGATCGCCGCTATCAGCAGGCAGGCGTGCCGCTGGAACGCATCGACACTACCAGCTTTATGCCGGGCGATACTGGCACGATCTACCGCCGCGGTCTGGCCGAGTGGAAGGGCTCGCTGATCCTGATGCTGGCGCGCGGCGGCCGGATCAACACGATCTATGGCAATCTGGAGCGAATGACCGCAGACGATGTGCGGTGGTTCGCGCGCGTGCAGTCGCTCTATCTCCACTTCCAGTCAGTAGGCCGCATCCACACCTTCGGCGGCATCCCGGGCGATGTGCAGCCCTACGGCTTCGGTGCGCTCGATTCGGATGGCAGCGTATACGTGGTGGTGAACCCGGCGCAGAGTGTGGAACCTGTTCGTCTGCCGTTGCTCTCACCGGAGCAGACGCCGCTGGCGGGCGGCCGGCTGCTCTTCCGCGATGCGGGCTATGTACCGCACCTGAGCGGCGACAAGATCACGCTGGGACCTGGACAGATGGTGATGATTGGGTTCGGCAAATACGCCGCGCCCGCCTACGACTTCGGCGTCCAGCAGGATGTCGTCATTCCGCGCGCGATCCATCCCGTCGTCGCAGAGTTCCGTGGCATCGGCAAGGGCACCATTCAGGCGACGATTCCAGCGCCCGCAGGCGGCGATCTGCGGCTGGTCATGCAACAGTATGCGCCGGATGGCAGCTTGCTTCGCACCTGGGCGGGTGGTCCGCCGACCGGCATGAACATGGGCGAGGTCTTCCTCCTGAAAGCCGAACAGAATGGGCGTGCGCTGCCGATCCACGAAGACTATTGCCGCGTGATCTGGTCAGGACTCTCCTGGGCGGTCGGCGAAATCCAGCAGAAGGATCTGACACCCGGCGCGCCGCTTACGCTGACATTTCAATCGATGGGCAAAGGTTCGGTAAAGTTGAAGGGCCAAGTCTACCAGGTTTCGTACGGAGAACACACCACGGGGAAGGTTCCGATTACGGAAAGGACAAGGAATTGAAGTTCCGGGAATTGCCTGCCTCTGTTGTCCGCTCCGCCTTCGTTCTTGTGCTTGCGGCCACCGCGGCGTCGGCGGGCGGGGCTGCCTTTCATCCGGCGCATCAGGCAAAGACAACAACCTCCAAAATGCCAACGCCGGCGTCTGTCAGTGCAGCCCCGGATTTTCCGACGATTCTTTACGGCGCAGCCTACTACCCGGAATATGAGCCGTACGATCGCCTCGACGCTGACATTCGCCTGATGAAGGCCGCCGATCTCAACGTCGTGCGAATGGGCGAGTCCACATGGAGCCTGTGGGAACCAGAAGACGGGCACTTTGAGTATGCGTGGATGGATCGCGCGGTCGATGCCCTGGGCAAAGCGGGCATCAAGGTGATTCTCGGCACGCCGACCTATTCCATACCGACCTGGCTCTATCATGAGCATCCGGAAATCCTGGCTCGGCCGCTGGGCGGCGCAAAGACGTTTTACGGCATGCGCCAGAACATGGACATTTCCAGCCCGGTGTTCCGCTTTTATGCACAAAGGCTGATCACGCATTTGGTGGAGCACTACAGAAACAACCCGTATGTGATCGGATGGCAAATCGATAATGAGACCTCCGCCTACGGCGCGTCCAATCCGGACGTCTTTGCCGGCTTCGTGAACCACCTGAAGGAGAAATTCGGCACCACGGAGAACCTGAATAAAGCCTGGTTTCTGAACTACTGGGGGCAGGACGTGAACTCGTGGGACGACATGCCGACGCGCGACGACGCACAAAGTACGGGGTACAAGCTGGAGTGGACTCGCTGGCAGCAAATGCGCGTCACCGACTATCTTGCCTGGCAGGCGGTGCTCGTCCGTCAGTATCGCGGTCCCAATCAGTTCGTCACAACGGATTTTGCCGGCGGGTTCAAACACGACGTGAACGAAGAAGCAGTCGCGGCTCACCTGGATATTGCCGCCATGAACGTCTATCACGGCACGCAGGATCATTTTGACGGCTCGCAGCAGGCGTGGGCCGAAGACTATGCCCGCTCGCTGAAGCACGCTGATTTCCTTGTGACGGAAACAAACGCCCAGACCATTGGCTGGGATTCCGCCTTTCAATATCCGCCCTACGACGGACAGCTCCGCGAGGACGTTTATACGCATATCGCCAACGGCGCCGACATGGTGGAGTACTGGCACTGGGCGTCCATTCCGTCAGGGCAGGAAACCTACTGGAAAGGTGTCCTGGGTCATGACTTTCAGCCGAACCGTGCGTATGCGGAGGTCTCCCGGACCGGCCGCGAGCTCCAGAAGGTCGGCCCGCAATTGGTGGGCATGACGCAGAAGAATCAGGTAGCGATCCTGTGGAGCCGGGGCTCCATGAATGCGATCCGCTTTATGCCGTTCACCTGGAACGGACCGCAGTGGACTCCTGGCGATCCCAGCGCCGGATACGTCTCCCTGGTCCGGCAGTTTCACAACGCCCTCTATTCGCTGAACACAGGCGTCGACTTCGTCTTTCCGGAGACGAAGGACTTTTCCCAGTACAAATTGCTGATCGTACCCGCGCTGTACATCTCCAGTAACGCTCTGCTGCAACGGATATCCGATTACGTGAAGAATGGCGGGCACGTGGTGATGACCTTCAAGAGTGGCTTTGCCAACATGGATTCAGCCGTGCGCTGGGTGCGTGCACCGGGACCGCTGCGGGCCGCCTGCGGCTTCAGTTATCAGGAGTTCTCCAGCCTGGAGCACCCGCTGGCGCTGAAGGGCAACCCCTTCTATGTGAATTCCAGCCAGAACCAGGTCAGCTATTGGGCGGAATTCCTGATGCCCGACCATGCGAAGCCGCTGGCGTACTACGATCACCCGTTCTTCGGCCGCTGGCCCGCGATCACTGAAAACCAATACGGCAAGGGCACGCTGCTATATGAAGGCACGTACCTGAGCGACGGACTACAGCAGGCCATTCTCACCCGGGAACTGAAGCAGTTGGAAATGTATGGACCCGATCAGGAACTGCCGGCAGCGATCCATGCTGTGCGGGGAACGGACCGGCTGGGCAAGCATTTGGAGTATTACTTCAACTACTCAGGCGTCCCGGTCTCCTTTACGTATCACGGAACGTCCGGCACCGATCTGCTCACCGGCAAATCCATGGCCGACGCCCAGCAGGTGACGTTGCAGCCTTGGAACCTGGCCATTGTCGAAGGGCAAAAATGAGTGCGTGGACGCTCAGGGCGATGGTGGTGAAGCAGACTCCGGAGTAAGAGCGGCGACCATGCTCTGTGCGTACCAGCGCGACAGATAGTCGTTGGGGTGCAGAGGGTCGTTCAGGCAATCGCGCGGCTCCTTGGCGGCAAAAACGGCACCGCTGATGGCCGTCATGTCCACGAGCTGCACACCCGCCCCGGCCATAGCCCGCAGCCGGGCATCATAGTCGGTCACGCGATTCCAGTAGAGAGGGTCGGACGTATAGGCCGGGTCGAAGCGCGTGGTCGAAAGCAGAAGAAACTCCGCGTGGGGATTAGCCGCTCGCACGGCACGCAGCACCGTGGAGATGTTCGCGGCAAACGCGGCGGGAGTGATCCTCCAGAAATCGTTCTGGCCGAAGGCGACAGTCACCAGATCCGGATGAAGCGACGCGACCATCCGCCCTGCCATCGCGTGCGCCCAGTCGGAAGCCGCGCCGCTCTGGGATGAGTTTAACAACTGAATGTCGGGATCATTCCACGCACGCCGAAGGTCACCCACGAAAAGGTCCACCCACGGCGGCTGGTAGGGCGGAATCTGATCCATATGACTGGAGCCGATTCCGTAGGTGATGCTGTCGCCAAAAGCGACGATGCGGACCGGTCGATGCTGGCGCAGGAGCCGCATGGTGCGGGGCAGCTCGCTGCCGACATAAGGCTGCACCGGGCCCGTCCAGCGGCCGCTGTGCCGGTATGTGACCAGGATCTGCTTGCCGCCGATCACATTCCAGGCGAGTTCGCCATGCTTCAGATCGCTGTCCTGGACCTCGCTGATCGCGGAACCTGCGACGGCAGTCAGGGTCCGGCCCTCCACCGTGTAGTCCACGCCCTCGCGATACTGAACTGTGCCGTCGTAACTCGTTACGGAGAGAATCTTCTCGGGTGCGAACATCAGCGTTCCCGTGGCCGGTCCTTTCCCGTCTGCGCTGAGCAGCACCGCTTCGTCGGTGACCAGCGAGCCCTGCCAGAACGGCTGCATCAGCGCGGCCGTATCCTGCGTGCCTCGCAGCGCGGAATCGTCGTCGTGGTATTGATCCAATTCCGCGCGTTCCACGGTCACGGTTCCGGGAGCATTGCCTTTCGAGACAGATATCTCCACCGAGGCGGTCAGCGGATGGGGGCGGAAGTACTCTTCGATCGAGCCGGGCGTCTTGCCGGCCCGAAGATCGGTGGGCGAGCGAAGGGGCATCAGCTCGCGACCCCGTCCGTCGAAGAATCGCACAGCAACCATGGCTGAGCCGGCCGGTACCGCATGCAGCAGAACCGACACCATCATGTGGTTATTGCCGTCCGCTGTGATGTGCTGCCGAATCGATGCCACACCGGGTCCAAGGACGACCTCCGTCCCTCCATCGCCGGAAGCGCTCTGTTCCAGATGGACCGCGCCGGAGGTGCGCCACCCGTTCAGCCCTTCAGTGAAATCGGGATTGGTGGAGATGCGCGTTGCGCCTGTCGGAGCGCTGGCGGATGCGACGAAGTTCAGGCCTGTCGCGATGAGGATGAGAAACCCGATGCGTCCCATCGTCCGATGGTCCGCCCCCTTTGCCGGCATACAGATATCAGTCTATCCGGCAACGCTGCTGACGAGGATGGCAGGAACGGCGTCTTCGGCAAGACACAAAAAATCAACACAGGTCAATAAGCTCTGGAACACGGTTCGGGACCGGGTTATCTTCCCAGATCTTCTCCAGTAGAATCAATGACTTACATTCGAACCCCCGGTGAGAGTTGTTGATTTAGGTTGCAACATAGCTGCAAAATCGACGACAGATCGGTCGTTCAGAATGTTTGCCGGCTGTAAACCTCATTGATATTGATTCGACGCAGATTGCGGGTGATCAGATCAGCCAAGTCACTTGGTTTCGGGCCGGGCCCCTTCGGCGACCCCCTGGAGGACGCTGCGAACTATTCGGGATTGGGCTGGTCGGCCGGCGTGCTGACGCGGCGATTCATCTGCTCGTAGAGCGTAATGACTTTCTGCCGGGCGTTGCGAACGACTTCGTAAATCTGCATCTGCCGGTGGGCCTCGTCGGGCTGGCCCGACATCTGCAGCGCCCGCGCGTAGCGGTAGTGGGCTTCGCCGTTCAGCGGATCCTCATCGATCACCTGCTTCAGCAGCGGCAGCGCTGCAGCCGGATTCTGCTGCCGCATTGTAATCCGCGCAATCCCCATCAGCGCTTCGGTGTCGTCGGAAACCAGCTTGTTGGCACGGCGGTAATGAGCGAGCGCGGCGTCCAGGCGCGACTGCAGAAAGTCGTCCCGTCCCAGTTCGCATTCAATGCGGGCGCTTTCACCATCGACGCGCAGGGCTTCCTCCAGTTGCCGCTCCGCCTCCGTTTGAGCCGCGGCATCATTGGGATTGGCTTCGAGAATCGCCTCTGCCAGCTCGAAGTGGGCACCGGGCAGGTACGGATCCATGGCCAGGGCCTTCCGATAATGCGCTGTGGCATCCTTCAGGTCGCCCTCGTTCACCAGATGCTCGGCGATCGCCTGCTGCATGCGCGGGGAATCCGGCGCCAGCAGGGCCAGCTTGTTCAGCGTATTGTCCGCCATGTCCTGGTACACATTCTGTGCGAAGAACAGGATGTCGATATTGTCCGGATTCAGCGCCACCAGCGTTCGCACCACGGGCAACGTGTGGTCCAGATCGCCTCGCTGATAGTAAAAGTCCGCCAGTTCCACGCCGATCTCGGTCTTCAGCTTCGCGTTGCGGACTCGGCTGAAGGCGCGCTCAAGATGCTGCTGCGCTTCTGGCTCGCCCAGCCGCTTCTCGCACATGCCCAGCAGCCCTTCGGCGTCGATCTGCGAAGGATCGACCGCCAGGACCGCACGGAAATCCCGCTGAGCGTCCGCACAGTCGCCGCGCGCTAATTCTCTCGCGCCCTGTTGCAGGCGGGCATTCGCGCCAACTTGCGCGCAGGCGGCGCAGCAGGAAAACGACGCAGGCATGAGCAGCAGACAGATCAGGCGGAACACAACAGAACACGGTCGCATAGGAAGTCTCCGGCGTGGGGGCAGCGCCATTGTACGCGGACGCAAAGAAAGAAAAGCCCGGATAAGGGGAGGTCGCCTTATCCGGGTTCGAGACAGAATGATCGATACCGGTCAGAACGTCAATCGACCTCCCAGCTGTATCTGTCGGCTGGAGTTCGCATAGGTGATCGATCCTGCTCCACCGGCTCCGATGCCGGAACTCGGCTGCCCAAAGTTGGGATTATTGAGGCCGTCGAAGGCGTCCGCCCGGATCTCCAGGTGGTAATCCTTGCCGTCATACTCGCCCAGCCAGAAGGTCTTCCCGAGGCTGAAGTCCACATCGCGCCAGTCCGGCCCGCGCAGCATGTTGCGTCGCGCGTCGCCGAAGGTGTTCTGGGCGGGCACGGCAAAGGCCGTGGTGTTGAACCATTCCTGAATCGTGGGGTGCGACAGTTTCGGATTGCCCACCACATTGGGAAACCACGCGAACCCGCAGTAGCACTGGCCAGCCTGGGAATTGCTCTGATCGGCGGTGCCTACGGTGGGACTAAATGGGATTCCCGAATGCGCCTGGAAGACGCCCGTGAGCCGCCAGCCACCGAGAACTTCATCCGCTGGCCCGTTCAGAGCGAAGTGGCGTCCTTTGCCAAACGGCAGTTCCCAGGTCGCATAACCATTGAACGACTGAGGCACGTCGAGCTGAGAAAGACCGTAATTTGCGGCTGGGTCGTAAGCGTTCTGCCACACGTCGATGGTCTCGTAGTGCCCGTTGCTGGTGCCTGCATCCAGCGTCTTCGACCAGGCATAGTTCACCAGGAACGAAACCTCGTGCGACATGCGCTTTTCCAGGCGAAGCTGCAGCGCGTTGTAGTTGGAGTAGCCGTCAAAGATAGCGCCCCAGATATAGCTGTACTGGGGGTACGGCTCGCCTGCGGCGCCCTGGCTCAGGTTGCTTGCCGACGTCTGATCGACATCGCGGTTGAAGTTCAGGTGCGTGCCCTTTGTGTAGACGTAGCTGGCGTCCACGAGCATGCTGGCCGGTAGCTGCCTCTGGATGGAAAGCAGCGACTCCTGGTAGTACTCAATGGGCATGTTAGAGGGGTAGTAGTAGACGCCCTGGCCATTGTATTTTGCGTTGCTGAAATTGGACTGCTGTGGGTAAATCACTGAACCGGCGGGTGGCCCGGTCTGCAGCGTCCACGGCGTCGGGTAATAGGAGATGCCGGTGGTGAACTGTGAGGAGTAGCCGTTCGAACCCTGGGGATTCAGGCCCAATCCAAGCGCTCCGTCGGTGTAGGACTCCGCCGATCGCGGCGCATCGAAGACGCCATAGCTGGCGCGCACCGCCCAGTTGGGCCACGGAGACCAGGAGAACCCGACCCGCGGATCCCACTCGTTCACGCCGTCCTCGATCGTATTGCGGCCTTGCTGGCCACCGTAGATCATCGCTCCGGGCGTATTGGTCGAGGAGTTGATCAGAGTCGGGTCAAAGCTGCCGAAGCGATTGTGCTCCTCGCCCCAACCGGACTGGAACTGATAGCGCAGGCCAAGATTGATCGTCAGGTTCGAGCGAATCTTGTAGTCATCCTGTGCGAATCCCGCCAGGTTCCACATGCGCGCCCCGGTTTCCTCATAGTCATAGACGTACCAGCCATAGACCTGACCGAGCAGGAAGTCCGCATACGATGATCCCGAGGCAACCGTTCCGTAGCCGCCCGTGGTATTGGGATAATTGCTGTTTGGCCAGAACTCGGCAGTGCCGATGCCGTTGAATTCGAAATTGCCGGAACTGACGTCGCCCCAGTTGGTGTAGTTCTGGTAGTCCTTGTCGAACTCGCCGCCCATCTTGATGGTGTGACGTCCACGGATCAGGGTCAGGATGTCGCCGGCAACGTAGGCCCCGTCAGCCAACACTGCATGGACGCCTCCGCCGATGCCGATCTGCCCCGTTCCATCTCCTCCGTCGATCTTGAGGTCCGGAAAGATGTTACCGGGCGCGTTGGCTCCGTATGCGGGCTCAATGCCCAGTTTTGTCGGATAGTCCTGCCCATACGTCGGGGGCACATACTTGTCCAACTCCCGCAGCACGCCGATGCGGGCTTCATTCAGGGTGCTGGGGCTGATTGTCCAGGTCTCGGTAACCTGCGCGTCCTGGTTCAGGTTCTGTGGCGCTTTCGTGCAGTCGAACCCCAGCGGGCAGAGTGCGTCCACGCTGTTGATCAGCGAGATGGGATACTCCAGGATCGAGCCGGACAGCTTGTTATTCGCCGAGATGGTATAGTCCACCTTCCCCACGTAATACTGCGAAAGGCTCGGTTCCGTGACCACAACGCTGTAATTGTTGTAGAGGGTGGTGGAATTCGTAGGCTCGGGGAAGTATTTCTGAATGGCGACCGCGACGGGATCCATCGGGATATTGATCTTATTGTCGGGAAACTGGTCACGGTAGCACCATCCGGTGCCGCACGTGGTCGTGTTGGGATTGTAAATCGGGTTTGGCAGCGCTGAGAAATCGCCCTGCTTCATCGCGTCGGTCGGCACCGTCGTGATCTCCGGAGAAGACGTGGTCGCCGGATTGCGCTGATAGGTGAAGAAGAAGAAAAGCTTGTTGTGCAGGATGGGCCCGCCTACGCTGCCGCCGTATTCGTTCCAGTGCAGCGGTGTTTGCTCCACCTGGCCGTTCGCGTTGTACACCTTGAAATAGTTCAGCGCGTTGAAATCGTTATTCTGGTCAAATTCGAAGAGCGATCCGTGCCACTGGTTCGCGCCGCTCTTCAGGATCACATTGTAGGCGGCTACACCCGTTCCAAACTGCGCGCCGAAGCTGCTCGTGACCGCCTGCACCTCGTCAATGGAATCCACCGGCGGATAGTTGTCGCTGGCATTCACATCGCGCGGCTGTGTTGCATCGGAACCTTCGATCAACCAGTTACCCAGATATCCCTGCGTCCCGTTAATCCCCACTCCCTGTCCGGAGGCATCCTGGCTCCCGCCTCCGCCGGGGTTCACTCCGGGCAGGACGTTGGTCAGCTCGTTGTACCAGACGCCTCCCACGGTGGGTACATCCTGGACGGTTTGGGTGCTGAAGATCACCTGCTGATCTGACGATTCGGTCTGCAACAGAGGCGTCTGTGCCGTGACGGTCACTTCCTGCGAGGCTGCCCCGACCTGAAGCTGCGCGTTGATGCCAATGGTCTCTACCTGTAGTGTCACACCTTCGCGCACAAACTCCTTAAACCCAGGAGCCTTGAAGCGGATGGTATAGCTGCCGGGAAGCAGAGAAGGGACGTCGTAGAGGCCCGCACCATCAGTGGTGGTACGTGACACGACTCCGGTTTGGGTGTTGGTAACCGTTATGGCGACGTTCGGCACCACCGCGCCGGAGGGGTCGGTGACAATGCCTTTAATCTCGCCTGTGTTGGTGTTCTGCGCCGCGCCAGGCAGCGCCATGACCGCCAGCAGAACTGCCGCGGCCACCCAACCCCATATGCCCCGCCTGCATGCCGTCATCTCCGTGCCTCCTGTTCAAACGCCGTGCTCTTCAGGGAAGTCCGCGTCTGCTGCGGCGCGGGGGATTCCTGCCGGTATTCCGGCTCATTGGTATCGCCGGACAGAGCAGCGCAAGCGAGGCTCTCCCCGGTACGGGACAAAATGTATGCGCATCCATCAGGGTGCGAATCCGACTAAAGTCGGACTGGAGCAAAGATTTGTTCGCCGGTACCCAGCCGCATACCGCGGTCAGAGCGGTTCTGGTATCTCCGCGGAGGATGAGGGCGCGTTGCCCTAGGGAGCGTCTGGCGCCGGATCGCCCGCAGAAGCTTTCCCGCCACGAGCGCCCAGGCGTCGGACGGGATATCGCATGATCGGAGAGAATCCATCCGACGAAAGTCGGATTCGCGGCGCGGAGTTTTCCCGTGGAATGAGATTGAAACTGAAAGGCAAAGAGATGGGAGCACGGTCGAATGTGGTGTTGGCGCTCCTGGTGGTCGTGCTGCTGACGGCCTTTGACTGCCGCGCACAGAACACCTCCGCACCGGCCATGCAGCCCTTCACGATGGATCACCGGGTTGGCATCGGCAAGCGCTCGCCGGCCGACCTGTCGTTTCTGCTCAGCGCTCCGGCCGGCAATCATGGCTTCATCCATGAGGCTAACGGTCATCTGGAAGATGGCGATGGTCATCGCGTCAGGCTCTGGGGAGTGAATGTCACAGACTGGAGCCCGGGATCGGCGCAGATTCCATCGAAAAAGGATGCGCCGATCTGGGCCGCGACACTTGCGCGCTTCGGAGTGAACTGCGTGCGGCTGCAGTTTCTCGATTTCGTGACGCCGCGTGGACTGGTTGCCGTGGGCAACAATACGCGGGCGCTCGATCCGGAACAAATGGATCGCGAGGATTTCTTCCTCGCCCAGTTGGAAAAGCGCGGCATTTATATCGATTTCAATCTGCTGGTGGGGCGGCCCTTCAAAGCCGGCGACGGAATCGCGGATGCGGACAGAATCCGCCAGGGCGCGAAGGGGATCAGCCTGTACGATCCGAAGCTAATTGAACTCCAAAAGGAATATGCGCGCGAATTGCTGACCCACTACAACCCATACACGAAACGCGAATATCGCGACGATCCCGGAGTGGCCATCGTCGAGATCAACAATGAGGATGCGATCTGGGTTGGCTTTCGAGGTCCATCGCAGTACTACGACCGTGAGCTCGACGCCATTTACAACGTGTGGCTGAAGAAGAACGCACCCACCGCAGACATCTGGACGGTACGGAAGGAGACCGGCGTGAATGGCATCGAGCCGGTTCCGCTGCTGGCATGGCCGGAGGTGGGTGGCGCTTCGCTCCAGCGTTACAGGGTCGAATCCGAATTCTATCTATGGCTGGAGCGTGGCTACTTCAGCTATATGCGTGACTACCTGCGGAAGACGCTGGGGGTTAAGTGCGTCATCCTGGCGACTGCGGACCATGACCACAGCAGCACCGGCTACCCGCTGGAGCTGGCGCTGTCGTCTTTCGGGACACTCGACGGGCATGACTATTGGGAGGGCCCCTGGGAGCGGAAGACGAAATCGCCCATGGTCAACGATCCGCTTCACTCGACGGTTGTGGATCTCTCGCGCAGCGCTGTGCAGGACAAGGTCTATACGGTTAGCGAGGTGAACGAGCCGTTCCCCAACGATTACGAAGCCGAGCAGATCCCGATCCTGGCCGCCTACGGCGATTTCCAGGACTGGGACGCGATCCTTTGGTACACTTTCGAACCGAAGAAGGATCCGAACTGGAAGCCATATGTCGGCGATCCGTTCGACTTGTCGCTCGATCCGGTGAGGATGACGGAGCTGGCGTCGGGAGCCCTGACCTTTCTGCGCGGCGACGTGAGCCCGGCACGCGAGACGGTCACCCGCTCCTATTCGGCGGAAGAGGTCTTCGACAGCTATCGGCTCCCCGGCAAGGACAGCCCGTACTTTACGCCGGGGTTTCCGCTCTGGCTGCCGTTGGAGCATAGCTTGCGAATCTCCTCATTGGACGGCCTGCAGACAGCGAAGTTCGGGGACGGCACTCGGCCGAATCCTATCGTTTCCGACACAGGCCAGCTTACCTGGAATCTGTCGAGTACCGGCGAGGGCGCTGTGGTTGTGGACTCGCCGCGTACGCAGGCGCTCATTGGTTTCGGTTCGGCCGAGGAACGCGCGCCTGCGAACCTCTCCGTCGACATCGGTAATCCCTTCAGTGCCATCGTGTTGGTCTCGCTGGACGGCAAGCCCATCGCACAGAGTTCGCGAATGCTCCTTACCGCAAGCGCACGCGTTGCTAACAGCGGTATGGAGTGGAACCGCAGCCACACGGAGCTAAAACAATGGGGCGGTTCGCCGACGCTCATTGAACCGGTCACCGGCCGCATCGGCCTGAACGGGCTGGATGCAGCCACCGTGGTGCGCGCGCAGCCGCTGAATGGATCGGGCCAGCCGCTGGGCGAGCCACTGGCAGCAATCCGCAAAGGTAACGTGTGGCAGATACAGATCGGCCAGCCGCCCACGACCTGGTTCGTAATTACTGTTCAGCGGTAGAGACGCCGGACCTACAATTCCTGAGAGTGCCGAAACAAGGATGGGAGTCCTGAGAGCCACGTCGCATCGGGCAGCGCGAACGCTGCTTTGTGTCGCCATCCCGGCGCTGGTCTGCGCCGCAGGATGGGCAGCGTCGCCGGAAGGCTATACGCGCAAGCTGTGGCAAACCCAGGATGGCCTGCCTGAACAGACGGTGCAGGCCTTTGCACAAACGTCGGATCACTACCTTTGGATCGGCACGACCGGAGGGCTCCTCCGTTTCGATGGCGCACGTTTCCGGCTCTTCGACCGCAACAACACGCCACAGCTCAGCGAGAACAGCGTCTTCGCGCTGCTTGTTTCACGCGACGGCAGCTTATGGATCGGGACGGAGGGCGGTGGTCTGGTGCGCTATCAGCACGGGGAATTCCGTGCCTACGGCGCCGGCGACGGACTGAGCGATGAATTTGTCCGCGCCCTCTTCGAGGACCGTGGCGGCACGATCTGGGTAGGCACGGACAACGGCCTGCTGCGCTTCGCTCAGGGCCGCATCGTTCGCGTGGATGGCTCAGGCGAGATTCCCACGATCGCGGTTCACGCCATTGCCCAGGATCATCTCGGTTGCCTGTGGGTTGGCGGATCCCGGCTGCTGCGTCTGTGCAGGGGATCTGCCCGCGACTATCACCTTCAGGGCGGCGGCAGCCTCAATCGCGTCAAGTCCATCCTGGAAACCCGGGATGGAACCATCTGGGTGGGCACCGTATCCGGCCTGAACCGGCTGCGCCCCGGGGCGAGGCACTTCGAACGCGTCGCCGGCATCACCCAGACCGTGCGCGTGCTGCGCCAGACCTCCGATGGATCGTTATGGGTGGGCACGATTGGCCAGGGCATGCTGCGGCTGCGAAATGGCAGATTCACTTCCACCACCGCGCCAGACTCGCTGCCCAGCAATACCGTTCTGAACGTCTTCGAGGATGACGAGAAGAACATCTGGATTGGCACGCAGGCGGGCATGCTGCGCCTGACGCGCACGCCGGTACGGATCGTTCCGTTGCCCCAGGCCGCGGACTCCGATTTCGGCACACTGTACGAAGATCGCGACGGCACATTGTGGGTCGTATCCACGCACGTTTTCCAGGTCAGGGATGACGTGGCGGTTCCGTGGAGCTACCCCAAGCTTGAGCCTCTGCATGCGCGCAATATTTTTCGTGACCGCTCCGGCGCGCTGTGGATCGGCACCGACGGCGATGGCCTGATCCGCATTCGCGACGGGAAGATTCTGCGTCTCACGGTCAACGACGGACTGGTAAACAACTTTATTCGGGTCATAACGCAGGGTCGCGACGGAAGCATGTGGTTTGGCACGGATGAGGGCGTGAGCCACTGGATCGGGCATCGGTTTGTGAACTATCGCATGACCAGCGGCCTTTCTTACTTCAGCACGCGCGCGCTCATTCAGGACCGGGATGGCGACATCTGGATCGGTACGGACCGCGGTCTCAATCATCTGCACAACGGAGCCTTTATCTACGATGCCGCCACGGCCGCGCTGCGGCAGGAGAAGGTCTGGTCCATCGATCAGGACGCCGAAGGAGGCCTCTGGTTCGGCACCCGCAGCAACGGCCTGTATCGCTGGAAGCGTGGCCGGCTGACACACTACACCACCGCGCAGGGCCTGGCCAGTAACAGCATTTATCAGATCGTGGAGGACCGCAAAGACGGCCTCTGGCTCAGCGGTCCCAACGGCATCTCCCTGCTGCGGCGGAAGGAACTGGACGAGCTGGCGACTGATCCCACGCGCCACCTTGCGCTCACTCTCTACAGCGTCTCCGACCAGGTGGAGACCACCCAGATTTACGGTGGTCGCCAGCCCTCCGGTTGCTCCGATGGCGCCGATGGCGTCTGGTTCCCAAGCAACGCGGGGCCCATTCACATTGCCCAGGAGACGACGCCTCCGGCGCCGCTGCCGCCAGTTGTCATCGACGGCGTGGCTATCGACGGCCGCACCGTGGATCCATCCCAGCCCATCGTCCTGCGCCCTGGTGCCACGCGCGTCGAGATTGCATGGTCCCCGATCCTCCTTCGCTCCCAGCAGGGCATGCGCTTCCGCTATCGGCTCGATGGGTTCGACAAGGCGTGGAGCCCGGTATCGTCGAGTCGCGTGGCGTCGTGGACGAATCTGCCGCCGGGCCGGTACACCTTCCGCGTGCAGGCTTTCGAGATCAATCATCCCGAGACGATGACAGAAGTCTCATTGCCCATCGCACAGCAGCCCCAGTTCTGGCGCACGCCGTGGTTTCTGGCCTGCTGTGTGGCGCTGCTGGGCAGCCTGGTGCTGGCAGCGTATCGCCTCCGCCTCTGGCGGATGCGGCTGCGCTTCGAGGCCGTGCTCGATGAACGGGCGCGTCTGGCACGCGAGATGCACGACACAGTCATTCAGGGATGCGCCGGCATCTCGGCATTGCTCGAGGCCCTCGCCAGCCTGCGCGAAGAGGACGCTGTGCTGCCCCAGGATCTGCTGGAGCATGCCCGCCAGCAGGTGCGGACCACCATGGATGAGGCCCGGCGCGCGGTGTGGAACCTGCGACAGGAGCAGCCCTCCGGGCGCATGCTGCAGCAGACACTGGAAGGGATGGCTCGCCAGATCCGCGCGGAGTCCGGTGTGCCCGTTACCTGCGAAGTGATCGGCAAACCCTTCCCGCTGACACAGTTTGCCACTCATGAGCTGATGATGCTGGCGCGCGAGGCCGTTTACAATGCGGTTCTGCATGCTCATGGCAGCCGCATCGATGTGCGGGTCAGTTTTGCCCGGGATGACCTGACGCTCGAGGTGAGCGACGATGGCATCGGCTTCGACTTCGAGGCGGTCATGGCGGCGGACGACAGCCATTACGGCCTGGTAGGCATGCGCGAGCGCGTCCAGGGAGTGGACGGGGATTTCCGGCTGGACAGCACGCCGGGGTGCGGCACTCGGCTCACCGTTCGTATTCCCCGCAGGATGTCCGGCGCGCGCAGCGCCCTGGCAGGCGTATGACGGCAGAGAACGCAGGCAGGATCAAAGTGCTGGTGGTGGACGATCATCCGATCGTCCGCGTCGGCATCGCCGCCATCATTGACGCGCGGCCCGATATGACGACGGTCGCCCAGGCGGGCAGCGGGGAAGAAGCTATTCAGCTCTTCGACAAATGCCTGCCGGACATCACGCTGATGGACCTGCGGCTGCCCAGGATGAGCGGTGTCGAGGCCATCCGCGCGATTCGCATGCGACACCCGAAAGCCTGCTTCGTGGTGCTCACGACTTATGAAGGCGATGAAGACATCTACCAGGCCATCGAAGCTGGGGCGCGTGCCTACGTCATCAAGGGCATGCCGCACGAGGCGCTCACGGATGCCCTGCGCCGCGTGTATGCCGGCGGCCGCTTCCTGCCCCCGCCCGTTTCGCGCGCTCTCGCCTCACGCACGCCGGACTCCGACCTGAGCTCGCGCGAGCGCGAAGTGCTCTCGCTGCTGGCGCGCGGCCGCACGAATAAGGAGATCGCAGCCGAGCTGGGCATCAGTGTTGCTACAGTCAAGTGTCACGTGAGCGTCATTCTCATGCGCCTGCAGGCTGCCGACCGAACGCAGGCC
>JASHRH010000425.1 GCA_030037475.1 Acidobacteriaceae bacterium | reverse complement strand
GCGCGGGCGATTACACCAGGGCCAAGCCCGATCCGGAGCCGTTCCTGCTGGCGGCGAAGAAACTCAGCGTCGCGCCGGAGCACTGCCTCGTGTTCGAGGACACGGACATGGGCATTCAGGCGGCAAAAGCAGCGGGGATGGCGTGGGTGAGGATTTTGCAGCCATGGGAACGGAAGCAGCAGCCGGAAGCTGGTAGCCGGAAGCTGGTAGCTGGCGGCTAGTAGTACAAATATTTCCGCCACTTCAGATCGGAGTGGCCGATCATGCGCATGATGTGGCGGCTGGTGTGCAGCGTGAAGGGCCGCGGCTCGCGCAGCAGCTTCATGTTCTCCAGCTCATGCAGCAGATGATTGCCCTTGCGGCGATTGCAGGCGTGGCACGCGGCCACCAGGTTTTCCCAAGTGGAGAGGCCGCCGCGCGAGCGCGGAACGACATGATCGAGCGTCAGCTCGGCCGAGGGCAGAATGACGCCGCAGTACTGGCAACTATTGCGGTCGCGCAGCAGGATGTTCTTGCGGGAGAGAGCGCGGGTCTGGTGCGGGATGCGGCGGTACTCGAGCAGGCGGATGACTGAAGGCATGGCCATGCGCACGCGCGCCGAGTGCAGCTCCGTGCCCTGCTCCTCCTCGGTGCGCGCCACGCCCTTGAGCACCAGCACCAGCGCGCGGCGCGCGCCGCAGATGTTGATCGGCTCATAGGAGGCGTTCAGCACCAGCACGGGCGTCTGCATAGCCTGCACGGTGGTGACGACGCGCAGTCCATCTTCGGCATAGCTTTCCTGAGGTTTCGCCGGCGCCAGCCTGCGTGCGTGCACTCCAGCTTTCCCGATCGACATACTCCCTCCGCCTGGTGCTGTCCGAATTGCCGGTCCGGACGGGTTAATTCGCCTTGCCTCCCTGATCCCAGAACGCAACGTCCTCGTGCATGGGGATCTCCACCCGATCTGCTGTAGCCGTTTGCCGCGGCCATTCTTCTTTCTGTGCTCGCGCCACTGTGGCGACCCAAACCGAAGCGGCCCCAGCCTGGCGCAGAGCCCGCGCACAGGCGCGCGCGGTGGCGCCGGTGGTGTAGATGTCGTCCATGAGCAGCACAGCGCGGTCCCGGATGGTTTCAGGGTGCGGAGCGGAAAACGCCCCACGCACGTTCTCGCGGCGCTGATGCGGCGTCAGGCTGGCCTGACTTGCCGTCGCGCGCTGGCGGACCAGAATTCCCGACTGCAGCGCAAGGCGCAGCTCGGGCCGGCGATGGCGCAGGACAGGAATCACGCTGCGCGCCAGCAGCTCCGCCTGATTGAATCCCCGTTGCCGGCGTTTTGCGCCAAACAGCGGCACGGGGACGATGATCAGATCGCGGGGTAAATCCGGAATCGATAGAATCGGCTCCGCCAGCAGCACACTCAGGCGCTTCGAGAGTGGATGCATCCCGTCGTACTTCAACAGGTGCAGGAGCGTCCGCAAAGCATCGCGATACACGCCCCAGGCGACTGCTTTCTGAAAGGGCGGCGGCGCGCTGCGGCAGGGACGGCAAAGAGTCTCGTGCGCCAGTGCCGGGTCGAACGGCAGGGACTCTCCGCAGCAGGCGCACAACGGACCAGACTGCGCCGGCAGGTGATCCCAGCAGGAAGCGCAAACAGGAAGGAGGGTGAAGCTGGCAAGAGGCAGACCGCAGACGCGGCAATCGGCGGGAAAGAGTGTGGCAGAGAGGCTGTCGAAAAGGTGATTGGCCGAGCTGTACGCCGTACTTCGCAGCACGCGAACCACCGCGCGCCATGCGGAATCACCGGATGGCGGGACTTCACTCGTCAGGGGAAGACTCTGACTGAAGACGCACCTCACTCCCGGAGGGCCGGAAAACCGATGCATCCGGCTCCCGATGGCCTAAGTATACGAGCAGCGTCGGGCTGGAGCAACCGGAACCGGGCAGCGAGCAGGTTACCCAGACACGCTGCTGGGTCATTATGGGAAGAGGGAAGCTGATTGGTCTTTCCCGTCATTCCATGAAGTGCGCTCCGCGATGAACGTTTCCTCCTCGCTGATTGACGACCTGGCCAGGCAGTGCGGCTTTGCCACCGCCGGCATTTCCGCGGTCCCCGCGCCGGGATCGGCCGAGGATGAGGCCGAGCGCAGCCGATTTGCGGAGTGGGTAAGCGCGGGCCGCGCCGGCGAGATGGAGTATCTGAAGCGCCGGGATGAAACGGGCGAGTTGGTGCGCTCGTCGGTGCGCGTGGCGCTGCCGTGGGCGCGGTCGGTGATTGTCTGCGCGGCGAATTACAACTCCGCTCAGCCCCGCTCCATCGATCCGGCTCCAGCAGATACCGGCTGGATTGCTCGCTATGCGTGGACATCGAACGGCGACCGGCCTTCCGATTATCACAAGATCCTGCGGCGGCGGCTGGAGCGGCTGCGCGACCGGCTCGCCGAAGAGATTGGGCCGTTCGAATCCCGCTGCTTTGTCGATACAGGTCCGGTGGTGGAGCGGGTTTATGCCCGCTACGCCGGCGTGGGCTGGGTGGGCAAGAATACCTGCATCCTGAAT
>JASHRH010000424.1 GCA_030037475.1 Acidobacteriaceae bacterium | reverse complement strand
CGCGCGGCCTGCGTGCCGCGGACGACGGACGACCAGTCGAAGGTCTCCTCGAGCGCGACGTAACCAGGCGAGCCGGCGCGCGGCCTGCGTGCCGTAGCGGCGAGATCGCCGCCCGCGACTTCATCCCATAGCGGGTCCCGGCGAGCACCGCGCGCGACCCCGCCTGGTAGCGGCGCACGCGAGCTCAGGCGGAGCGTCCCAGTTGGTTGGACCCTTAGGCTTCCGAGCAGGCGCGCCCTGCCGGGCGTCGCCGCGCAGCACACGCCCCCCAAAAAAAAGCGGCGGGCCGAAGCCCGCCGCCATATTTCCGCAAAGGCCTTCTCGTCAGAACGTGGCTTTGAAGCCAAGCCAGAAGGTGCGGCCGTAGATGTCGTAGAAGCCAAGGGCACCGTTCTGGCCCGCGCCATCGTTCGGCAGGCTGTATGCGGTCGGGTTCGTGCAACCGAGCGCCTGCGCGGCCGTGCTGCAAACCGCATTCAGGTTCGTGCCGACGGGGAAGCCCGTGGTGGGCTCGTTAGGCGGATTCGTGTTGAGCAGGTTGTTGATGCCGCCCCGAATCTGCAGCCACTTCGTGACCGTCCAGCTGGCGTTCAGGTTGAACAGGCTGTAAGCCGGGATGGACAGCGTGTCGTCCGGCGTGTAGCTGAGGATGGTGCCTCTGCCGGTCGCGGCGACCTGCTTGTTGTTCGCGACGATGGCCTCATCCGTAATGTGGCCGATGCTGTCCACCGAAGGCAGGAACTGCCAGCCCAGGCTGACGGTCACCGACGGCAGGACGTAGCCGACTGTCGTGAACAGGCGGTACGAGTACGCTCCTCCGTTGGTACCCGCCAGGGTCGGGCCGAGCGAGCCCTTCCAGTTGATGTCCACGTCGAACGAGGCCGGCGAGTTCTTCGTCTTGTAGTACTGCAGGATGGAATCCTGCGAGCTGAAGGAGATGCCGCCCGGCACGCCCTTCAGTCCGAGGTCCGCGAGCTCGGCGAACCAGTTGACCTCGAAGTCGACACCGGCGATGCCGATCGTCGCCTGGTTGGTGTACTGCAGCAACGAGGTGGTTGCACCACCAGTCGATTGATTGCGCCCGACGTTCTGGCAGGCCGCCGTCGCCGCCTGTGCCGCTGCCTCCGCAGGGGTCGTAACGGTCACCGTCCCGTAGCAGAGGTAATTGGCATAATCGGGGTCATCGAGCTCGATCGCGTGATCGATGTCGATCTGCCACCAATCGACGGAGCCGTTCAGGCCGGCAAGCCACGGGTTGTCGCTGAGGTTGCTGATCACGAAGCCGCCCGTCCAGGTATTCGCCTGCTCGGACTTCAGGTTCGGATTGCCCTCCTCGTTGAGCCATGCAAATCCCTCAGGACCTGTCTGCTGGCTGGTCGTGGGTCCGTAGAACTGCGCGGCGCCGGCCGATCCCATCTGCGCCTGGCAGATGAGGTAGGTGCTCTCCGCGCCTGCAGCCGTCTGACCACCCGCGAGCTTCGCCGCGGGTAACCCCGCATCGGCCGTCGCAATGTCGGGTGCCGCAGCGCCCGCACCGAACGGGGCCAGGGAGCGGAGCGCGCAGGGATCGCCGAAGACGGCTCCACCACCGAAGTATTCCTGCTCGCCGAGGTACAGCTCGCCCAGGTTCGGCGCACGGGTGGCGCGATTGAAGCCGCCGCGGAGACGGAACCACTTCGTGAGCGCCGCGTCGAGATCGACCTTGAACGTGGTGGCGTTGGGAATGCCGTTACTGTAATCGGAGTAGCGGCCACCCAGATCGAGGTTCAGCGACTGCAGGTACTTCATGTCGGAGACGAGCGGGACGAAGAGCTCTCCGTACCCGTCCTTGGCCTGGATCTCGGCGTTCACGGTCCCGAGCGGGTAGAGGCCGATGGTCTCATCCAGGAAGGAGTTGGTCGCCTGCAGGTCGTCCGGCAGGAACTGCCCCGCATCGCGGCGGTACTGGTAGCCCACCGCGGCGCTGACCTCACCCGCCGGCAGCTTGAACAGCGAGCCGTTGAAGTTCGCCTCCACGATGTCCTGCTCCATCGCCGTGTAGGTCTGAAGCACCGAGCCGATGGCATTCTGACAGTCGGACGAGGCGGCCACATTGTTGAATATCGCGTCGTAATAGCCGCTGGTGCACGTCGTGGGCACGGAGGTGCCGAAGTACTGGCTGGCGCCGTTATAGTTGCCCTGGAACACCTGGCCTGCGCCGTAGTCCGGAGAGTCCAGCACCGCGCGGAAGCGCTCCAGGGAATCGTTGCCGTACGCGTTCTCGTAATCGAGCGACTGGCCGCGGGAGTAGTAGAGATCACCCGTCCAGTCGGCGAAGAGGGGGAACTTGAAGCCGGTCTCGATCTGCCACGTCTCGCTCTGATCGATCGTCGAGCGCTGAGGCGCATCGTCGATGCCCGGGTAGTAATTCAAGACCCAGCTGGACGGGGCCGAGGGAGAGCCCGGACCGCAGTTGACGCTGATGGCGGGGTTGATGTCGGTGTTGCAGGTGACGGGGCCGCCGAACTCCAGTCCGAGGAAGGAGGCGCCCGGCACCCCTGGCGTACCGCCTGGGACACCGCGGCTGAGCAGCAGCATGGCGAGCTGCCA
>JASHRH010000423.1 GCA_030037475.1 Acidobacteriaceae bacterium | reverse complement strand
GGATCCCATTGAGGCGATAAAGTTTCGCATGGAGCAGCAGGCGCTCACACGCAAGGATTTGGAGAAGATCCTCGGCACCCGCACGCGAGTCTCGGAGGTGCTCAATCGCAAGCGCGGCCTGTCGATCAATATGATCCGCGCCCTCCATCAGAAGCTCGGAATCTCCGCCGATGTCCTGATCCGATCGATTCGGGGGCCGAAGGCCGCATAGACCCGATGAGGCGCACGGCGGGCTGGCAAGGGCCGGCCCTGCGCCCATGCGCAAATCAAGCGCAAATGCTGATCGTCATCGAAACAACGCCTTGTGATATAAGGCGTTGGCGATGTTTGGTGCCGCCTCCTAAGCGGTAGGTCGTCGGTTCAACTCCGGCCGGGGGCGCCAATCGAAGGTCTGGATATTCTCCTGTGTTTCATGCTGCTACGCTGAATTCCGGCTTCCGCTGGAGCGGATTGCGGACGATCCCCGCCTCGAAGCAGCCCACCCCAAGGCGAGCAGACCGATTCCAAATAGTACCAGGCTGGAAGGCTCGGGGACTTGGCCGACAGAGGCCTGCTCCCAGGTCAAATCCACGCATGCGGAGTCGTCATCGGCGCAGCCGCCCGCGAGATAGCTTACGGAAAACGTCCCGCCGGCGAATGAAATATCATTGTTGGAGAACTCGCCCGAAATCGACCCGGCATTGATTATATCGAATATCTCGCCGTCGGTTGGGATAAAGGAATTGAGCCAATCAAGCGACAGCGGAGTGTTCAAGATTGAGAAGCTGGTACCCACATCCAGCACACTATAATCCGTACCCGCCGTCGTACCGCCGATCTCCTCGGCGTAGATTAAATTCGAGATCGAATCAGATCCGGTGACCGTAAGGATGCCAGGATCGCCACCCGGCTCGAAGGTCCCGCCGGTCTGGCTCACGCTACCATTGATGAACCCGGCGCCCTCGAGGGTGCCGCCCGTAATGCTGATGGAAGGCGAAATGAGTGTTCCATTCACGTCGGTCAAGCCTGCCGATTGCGTATAGTTTCCGCCGCTACCCAGCACTAACAAGGTGCCTGTCTCGCCGATCGAGACCGTGCCGACGTTGTTCACCGTCCCAGTGCTTCCTGACGTCTGGCCAACATAGATAATGGCGTTATCCGTTAGCGTGCTGTTTGAGCCCACGTTGACACTTCCCGCCACAGAGCTCGTCGCGTTGCCGAGGTTCGTCACCCCCGTGTCGTTTGTGTACGTCCCGCCTTCTACATCAAGCGATGCCGCGGTGAGCGTTCCTTCAACCCCCGTTGTCCCACCATTTTGCAGGTACTCGCCCACCACATACAGCGTGCCACCTACCGTGGTCGAGCCCGCCGTTTGCGTATAGGGGCCGCTCTGTAGATTCAGCATTCCTGCGCCCCCGATGGTCACGCTGCCGCCGTCGTTGTTTATCACGACCGCATCAATCGTGCCGTTGTCAGAGATTGCGCCGTTCGTCGCGAGATTGATGGATCCGGGCGCCGTGCCGGAAATGGTGCCGAGATTTGTTGTCGAGGAGACACCGGTACCATACAGACCAGAGCCCTGGACAATCAGTGTGTCTGCGTCGATGGTGCCTCCCGATGCATCGGCGAAACCGCCCGAGCCGATGTTGATGGAACCGGGGATCGTGCCAGAAATGCCGCCGAGATTCGTTATCCCTGCGCCGAGCGTGTACGTGCCGCCAACAACCAACAAGGACCCCGCATTCAGCGTTCCGTCGATAACGTCTGTGGTGCCGGCGTACTGCCCGTATGTGCCTACGACGTTCAGAGTTCCCGCGGTCATGTTGCCGCCGCCGATGAACACACTGCCGCCGTCGTTGACGATTTCCGTCGCCGTAATCGTGCCGGTATCAGCGAGCTCGCCGTTCGAGGTGAGAGCGATGAGCCCACAGCAGCCGGGAGAAGAAGTGTTGAGGGGTAGGCCGAGGTCTATTTCGCCCGTGGTGTCCGTAAACGTGCCAGCGCTGACATCGACTTCCTGTGAGTTGATGTTTCCCTCGACGTTCGTCGAACCGGCTAATTGTGTATACGTTAGCTGCGCATTCATCGTCCCCGCGCTGCCGATCGTCACAGTACCGCCGTCGTTTTCAATCTCATACACGTTAACGGTTCCGTTGTCGATGAGCGTGCCATTCGTGCCGAGATTGATACCCGTTATTGAGTAGGATTGGTTACCGAGGTTTGTCACCCCCGTATCGTTATCGCTATTGAACGTGCCGCCTTCAACATCCAGTTCCGTTGCGCTGAGCGTGCCCGCAACGCTCGTTGTGCCGGCCGATTGCTCGTAGAGGCCGTTGTAAACCAGGTTCATCGTGCCGCTGGCGCCGATCGTCACACTGCCGCCTTGATTGTTGATCACTCCCTGCACCGGGAAATACGGATAATCAAACCCTGCGGTAACGCTTCCGTCGTCAACCAGCACGCCATTCGAGCCAAGATTGGTGGATCCGGGTGCAGTGCCGTCAATGTTGCCAAGGTTCGCCACGCCCGAGAAATTATGGCTATATCCGGGTTTGCCAACGGTCGATTTGCATAGGGAGTCTGGTTTCATAGGGCTTGCCGATGTTCTCAGAGAGACCTCAAAGGCGAAGGGATGTGATCCGGAATATCCAGATCGCCGACGATGAGGTAGATCATGTCGGCGAAGTTGTGCAGTCCGCGAAAGCCCGAGGCGCGATTCTTGGCGATCTTGACGA
>JASHRH010000422.1 GCA_030037475.1 Acidobacteriaceae bacterium | reverse complement strand
GGGCGGGAACCTCGGGCCGGGTTTCTGCGTAGACTGGTAAAAGCACTCCTGCGATTCGTCTGTTTCCCGAACCGCGGGATTTCAGCAAGCTGCGCGCATGGAACTATCCGAAGCCTTCAAAGTGGCCCTGCAGTCGCTGTGGGCCAACAAAATGCGGACGGTGCTGACCATCATCGGCATGGTCATCGGCATTGCCTCGCTCATTGCCGTCATCACGATCGTGCAGGGCGCCAAATGGTGGGTGATCAATAAAATCGCGACCAAGGGCTCCAATACGCTGACGGTAACAAAGCTGCCCGCAGTCATCATAACGCCCGAAGAGTACCTGAAGGACAACAGGCGGAAGGACCTGACCTACGACGATTTTCTATATCTGCAGCGGACCTGCACACTGTGCCAGAGCATCGGAGCGTCGTTGTCCTCGAGCGGGACGGTTGTCAGCGGCAAGCAGTCCAGCAACAACACCGCGATCAACGGCTGGACCGCGACCATGGAACACATCAACGACCTCAAGGTGGTGCAGGGTCGCCCCCTGACGCAAATGGACGACGAGCTGGGCACGCACGATATCGTGGCGGGCTACGACATCGTTCAGAACCTGCTTCCCAACGTGGATCCCATCGGTCAGGAACTGCGTGTGGACGGCGAGGTCTATACGGTGGTCGGAGTCGGAGAAAAGGAAGGGGCGATCTTCGGACAGAGCCAGGATAATTATGCGGATATGCCGCTGAGCACGTATCTGCACACCCATGGCGAGCACCAGAGCGTGGAGATTTCTGCATCAGCAAGCACCGCGCCGGGCGCGCTCGACAACGCCATCGATCAGGTGCGTGCTCTGCTCCGCGCCCGCCGCCACGATCTGCCCGGCACCGAGGACGACTTCAGCATCTCTACCAACGACACTTTCATCAGCATCTTCCACGAGATTACTTCGACCTTTGCCACCGTCATTGGGGGAATCGCCTCCATCTCGCTGGTCATTGCCGGCGTGGTCATCATGAACATCATGCTGGTGTCCGTCACGGAGCGGACGCGGGAGATCGGTATTCGCAAGTCCCTGGGGGCGAAGCGGAACGATGTCATGATCCAGTTTCTGTTTGAAGCGGGCGCGATGGCGCTGATCGGAGGGATGCTCGGAGTCATCCTCGGCATCAGCATCGGGAAAGTTTTCACGCTGCTGGTCGGCTGGCCGACCGCGGTGCCCGCCTGGGCAGTGGTGCTGGCGCTGGTGGTCGCCACCAGCGTGGGCATTTTCTTTGGTGTTTATCCGGCGCGTAAAGCCGCGATGCTCGATCCCATCGTGGCGCTGCGAGCGGAGCTCTGAACTATGGCACTCAGCGACTCCCGCGAATCCGTGCGCATGGCGATGTCCACGCTGCGCGCCAACAAGCTGCGCTCCGGCCTGACCATCTTTGGCGTCGTCATCGGTGTGGCTACGGTGATCGCCATTTCGTCGCTCATCAACGGCGTGAATAACCGCGTGGCAGACATGGCCCATTCCTTCGGAACCAACGTGCTGTGGATTTTCCGCTGGAATCCGATCGGAACCCGCCCTACGGCGGAGATGCTGGCGCGGCCGTATCTGACGCTGGACGACGCATTCGCGCTGGAGACACTGCCGCACGTTGTGGCTGTGGATGCGGGGAGACAGTTTGCCAACTGGCAACTGAACGTCGGAGCCGTCGCCGTTCAGTACAGGAACCGGATCGTTCAGAACACGATTCTGGAAGGCGCCATGCCCACCTTCGCCAGCGTCTCCAACGTACAGTTCCAGGAGGGCCGCCCATTTACCTCGGACGAGGCGTTTCGCGCCGCCAATGTAGTCGATTTAGGACATGACACGGCGGCTAAACTCTTCCCCGATGAAGACCCCATCGGCAAGGACGTGATCATTGAAGGCGACATCTTCACGGTGATCGGCGTGATGGACAAGTTTAAACAGGCCTTCGGCAGCGGTCCGGATCCGCAGGACAACCGCGCCGACTTCCCCATGAGCACCTTCAACAAGATCCATCCGGAAGTCCTGGACACCGTGATCGCCGTCAAGTACGACAACGAGAAGAACAAGGACCTGGTGACGGAAGAAGTGCGCGAAATGCTGCGCGCGCGTCGTCGCGTGCGCGTGGAGAAGGACGACAATTTCGCCATCTTCGGCCCTGACTCGATCCTGAGCTTCTGGTCGCAGATCACCACCGGGCTGGTGATTTTCATGTTCGCCATCTCCTCGGTCGGCCTGCTGGTGGGCGGCATCGGCGTGATGAACATCATGCTGGTCTCGGTCACGGAGCGAACCCGTGAAATCGGGGTGCGCAAGGCCATCGGCGCCACGCGGCGCAACGTGCTGGTGCAATTCACCGTGGAAGCCATGACGCTGTGCGCGGTCGGGGGCGTCATTGGCATTTTTCTCGGCGGAATCATCACCGCCATCGTCCGCTACGGCATCACCTTCCCGGCCAGCATGTCGACCTTCTGGACGGTCACCGGCTTTGTCGTCTCCTGCGCGATTGGGCTGGTCTTCGGCATCTACCCGGCCTGGAAAGCGGCAAATCTGGATCCGATCGAAGCGCTGCGGTACGAATAGGCGCGGCGACCCCGGGGGCCTGCGGTATCATGGAAGATACGCGGCGTCCCCGCTCTTTTTGACCATGTCCAGAAGTTTCCATCGCGCCATCCTCGGTATTTCCATCGCCGTCATCCTTGTGGTTTTTCTCGGAGCCTTCGGACCGCCCGGCGTCAGCGCCAGCCAGAACGACAGCGCCTGGGTCCAGATGAACGTCTACGAGCAAGTCCTGCACAAAATTGAGACGGATTACGTCACCACCCCGAACATCGAGGAAGTGACCAACGGCGCGCTGCACGGCCTGCTGGAGTCGCTGGACCCGGAGTCCAGTTACCTGACGAAGGACGAATACGCCACATATCTCGACCATCAGCACGAAGGCCAGGCGCAGGTGGGGCTGGAAGTTTCCAAGCGCTACGGCTACGGCAGCGTGGTCACGGTGATTCCGGGCAGCCCCGCTGCCAGGGCGAACATCCAGGATGGCGATCTGATCGAAGCGATGGACGGCAAGACCACCCGCGTGATGTCGCTGGCGATGATCCGGCTGCTGCTGGAAGGAAAGGCGGGCACGACGGTCAGCTTCGATCTGGTGCGGCCCGGCAATCCCAAGCCGGATACGATCACGCTGACCCGAACCAACCTGGCATCGCCGCCACTCGTGGTGCAGCAATACAAGGATTCCGGCATTCTCTACCTCAAACCCACCGTTCTGACCCGTGATCGCGTGGATGAGGTCGTTTCGCATCTGCGCGCCATGCCGAAAGAGGGCGACAGGAAGGTGATCCTGGACCTGCGCGACACGGCTGTCGGCAGCGAGGATCAGGGGATTCGCCTGGCCAATGTCTTTCTGAAATCGGGAACCATCGCGATGCTGTCCGGGCAGACTGTTCCCACGCAGACCTTCACCGCCGATGCGCCCCAGTTCGTCACCGCGGCTCCGGTCGTGGTTCTCGTCAATGGGGGAACCGCCGGAGCGGCAGAGATCGTGGCTGGCGCCATCCTCGATAACAAGCGCGGCGATGTGGTCGGCGAGCGCACCTTTGGGGAAGGTGGGGAACTGAAAACCTTTCCGCTGCCGGATGGCGCAGCGCTGTTGCTGACCGTGGCCAAGTATGAGACTCCCGACGGCCAGAAGATCGAGGACAGCGCGATCACGCCCAACATTGAGGCAGCGCAGAACCAGGAGGAATTTCTGCCTGGCACCAAACCAACTGCGCAACAACAACACGCCGACGATCAGCTGAACAAGGCTCTGGAGATTCTGAAGCAGAAAAGCGCTTAAGAGCTAAACTCGGGTAGTTGAACCTCATCACCTCATCCCCGCAGAACGACGAACCGGAACAGGAGCAGTTGGGTTTTCACCCAGGAGCGGGCCGGCGGAAAATTGCCGGCAGCGTCGCCCTGGTATTTCTTATCTTCCTGGCCGCCGCAGCCGGCGTGCTCGCGGGACTGATGCTGGTTTACTCCGTAGACCTGCCGCAGATCGATCAGCTGGAGCACTACCAGCCCATTGCCACCACGCAGCTCTACGACATCCATGGGCGCATCATCGGCTCCTTTGCGCTGGAGCGACGAACACCTGTCGGCTACGACGACTTTTCCCCGCTGCTGCGTCAGGCAATCATCTCCACCGAAGACCGCGACTTTGAGAGCCACTGGGGCGTGAACCTGTTCCGCGTGGCCGGCGCCGCGTGGCACGACATCTTTTCCAGAGGCCGCGTCGAGGGCGCTTCCACACTGACCATGCAACTGGCGCGCAATCTCTTCCTTACCAACCAACGCACGCTCTCGCGCAAACTCCAGGAGATTTTCCTTTCGCTGCAGATCGAACATCGGTTCACGAAGCAGCAAATCTTCACGCTTTATGGGAATCAGATTTATCTTGGCAGCGGAATCTATGGTTTCGAGGCCGGGGCGGAATACTACTTTTCGAAGCACGCCAACGATCTGACGCTGCCGGAAGCGGCGATGCTGGCGGGGCTGCCGAAGGGCCCGGTGGAGTTTTCCCCCCTTTTGAACCCAGAGCGCGCGTTGCGGCGTCGCAATCTGGTGATCGACGCGATGCTCGAGGACGGCAAGATCACCCTTGCCCAGGCAGATGCCGCGCGCTCGGCGCCGCTGGGGCTGCACATCGAGCCGCCGCCGAATTCCGTCGCGCCGTGGTTTGTGGAGGAGGTACGTCAGGACCTGGACCGACGCTTCGGCTCGGACGAGGTCCACGCCGGCGGGCTGCGGGTCTACACCACAATGGACCTCGATTTTCAGCAGGCCGCCAATCAGGCTGTGCTGGATGGCCTGGCCGCCTACGAGCGCAGCCGCGGCTGGCGCGGGCACCTGCTCAATGTGATCGCGGGCGGATATTCCGTTGAAGACTTCAAGCACCCCGACTGGACGCAGCCGCCCACGCCCGGCAGCTACATCCATGCCGTAGTCACCGGCGTGCTGCCGTGGCAGGTGACGGCGCGCATTGGGGATCGCACGCTGATTCTGACGCCAGCGGACTGGGCCTGGACTGGCTTTCCAACCGCGGACAAGTTTCTGCGCGTGGGCGACATCCTCTACGTGAAGATCACCGGCGCCGAGAATGGCTCGGGCAGCTTGCTGGAAGGCACCCTGGAAGAAGATACCGGCGCCGAGGGCGCACTGCTGGCCATGGACAACAGCAGCGGCGACGTGCTGGCTCTGGTCGGCGGGCGGGATTTCAACCTCTCTCAGTTCGACCGCGCTACTCAGGCCGAGCGGCAGACCGGCTCCTCCTTCAAGCCCTACGTCTACACCGCCGCTGTCGAAGACGGCCTGACGCCGCAGGACACGATCGTCGATCGCCCCGTCTCCTTCGGCTCCTACGTACCGCGCAACTACGACGGCCGATTTCTGGGACGCATTTCGCTGCTGAAAGCCTTTGCGGACTCGCGCAACATTCCCGCGCTGGAGCTCGCGCAGCGGGTGGGCATCGAAACCGTGATCCGCACGGCGCGCCGCTTCGGCATCACCACGGACATTCCGCCCTATCTGCCCATCGCGCTCGGTTCGGCGGACGTAACCCTGGAGCAGCAGGTAACCGCATACTCCGCCTTTCCCAACGACGGCCTCCGCGTGGCGCCGCATCTTATCCGTCGAGTGGTGGCCGCCGACGGCACGCCGCTCTTCGAGAACACGCCTGATGTGACGGAGGCAATCAGCCAGAAGACCGCCCGCACCATGATGATCTTTCTGCGCAGCGTGGCCGATGGGGGCACAGCCGCGTCGCTGGCCGCGCTGCACTACCCTCTGGGCGGCAAGACGGGAACGACGAACGACTTCACCGATGCCTGGTTTGTCGGCTTCTCACCTTCGGTGACCTGTGGCGTCTGGGTGGGCTACGACAGCCGCGAGTCGCTGGGCGACCGGGAGACCGGCGCGCGTGCCGCGCTGCCCATCTGGACAGATTTCATGAAGACGGTGATCGCGGCCTCGCCCGACGAGACTTTCCCAGGCATGCCGGCCGTGCCCGGCTCCACGAAGCAGGCCGCGGCATTGACGCAATTCCGCTGAGCCGCAGCGCCGCGACGAATTCTGTGACGATCCCGAGCCCGACGTGACGGTCCATCGTAGTGGTATCGTTTCCACCATGCTGAGTTTCCGGTTCTTCTGCCGCGCCGCCGCGGCGCTCTGCGTTTCCATTGCCCTCCCTTGTCTGGCTCAGCCGCAGGCGCTCTTCTACATGACTGAAACCCCCGCTTCGGTACGCGATTTTCTGGCGCACGCATCGCAGGTGGATTTGCTGGTGCCTGCGTGGTACATCGTCGACCAGGACGGGCTGGTGTCCGGTGAGCCTGATCCTCTGGTGATGCAAGCGGCGAGGACGGCGCACGTGCCCGTCGAGCCGATCCTCGCCAGCCAGTTCGCCAATCCGGCGTCATTCCATCATTTGCTGCAGAGCCCCGAAGCACAGCAGCAGATGATTGCCGCGCTACTGCGCGAGGCTCGCCTGCACGGCTACAAAGGATTTCAGTTCGACTTTGAGAACGTTGCCTGGACCGACCGCGATGCTCTGAGCGCGATCGTGGCTCGCGCCGCGGCCGCGCTGCACGGGGCTGGACTACAGCTTTCCATTGCCGTGGTGCCCGCCGCGCCCGGCTACTCCGGCGCTACGGCGTTTTCCGCCTGGAATTATTCCCACTGGCAAGGCGCCTACGATCTCTCCGCGCTGGCCAAATCCACGGATCTGATCTGCCTGATGACCTATGACGAGGACACGGCCTACACGCCGCCCGGGCCCGTGGCAGGCTGGCAATGGGTGACAGAGAACCTCGATTATGCGCTCAAGTCCATCCCCAAAACCAGGCTGTCGCTCGGCATCCCACTTTATGGCCGGCATTGGTACGCGGGCGCGCCAAAGCCAAACCTGCCGGGCGCCGTCCTGTCTCCGAGTGCACCCAAAAACGACCTGCCCAATATCACCGCCGATTCCATCAATGGCGAGGACGCGCTCCTGCTGGCGAAAACCTGGGGCGCCACGGTGCAGTGGGACCCGATCGACCGCAGTTCATGGTTCTGGTTCTATCGTGACAACGTGCGCGAGTGGGTTTTCTTCACCACCGGGCGCAGCTTTGCCGCGCGTTATGATCTTGTGAAGCAGCGTGGCCTCGAAGGTTTCTGCTCCTGGGTTCTCGGCAGCGAGGATCCTTCCATCTGGAAGGTTCTGCCCACGCATCCGTAACGTTCTGCAGCCAGCATTCTGTCGAAGGCATCGAATTCACTATGACGACCAAAACTGCCACTCCTCCTGCCACCCGCAGGCTTGGCAATTCCGACCTCCATCTCACTCCCATTGGCTTCGGGGCCTGGGCGATTGGAGGAGGGAACTGGGAGTTTGCCTGGGGCCCGGCAGACGATGACGAGTCGATCCGCTCCATCCATCGCGCGCTTGATGGCAGCATCAACTGGATCGACACCGCTGCCATCTACGGCCTCGGCCACTCGGAAGAAGTCGTCGGCAAGGCGCTGAAGGGCCGCTCACAAAAGCCCTGCGTCTTCACCAAGTGCTCGATGCGCTGGTTTCCTGACCGCAAAATCTACCGCAGCCTGAAAGCCGGATCGCTCCAGGAAGAAATCGAAGCCTCGCTGACGCGGCTTGGCGTCGACACCATCGACCTCTACCAGATCCACTGGCCCAATCCCGAGGATGAGATCGAAGAAGGATGGGAGACCCTGGCGCGTTTTCAGGAGCAGGGTAAAGTCCGCTATATCGGCGTTTCCAATTTCAACGTTTCGCAGATGCGGCGCGTGCAGGCGATCGCGCCCATTACCTCGCTGCAACCACCCTATTCGCTGCTGCGGCGCGACATCGAGAGCGAGATTCTGCCTTTTTGCCGCCAGCATAACATTGGCGTCATCAACTACTCGCCCATGCTTTCCGGCTTGCTCACCGGCAAGATGACCGCCGAACGCATCCGCAATCTGCCCGAGGACGACTGGCGCCGGCGCAATCGCAGTTTTCAGGAGCCGCAATTGTCGCGCAATCTGCAACTGGCCGCACTGCTGGGCGAAATCGGGCGCGAGCACGGCGTACAGGCGGGCGTGGCCGCTATCGCGTGGACCCTCCGCAATCCTGCCATCACCGCGGCCATCGTCGGAGCGCGGCGTCCGGACCAGGTGGAAGGAACTCTGCCGGCCACCACCTTCCGCCTGTCGGACGCGGAAGCAGAACGCATCGAGCGCTGGCTGGCTGAGCATCCCTGAGGCCCTGGCCGGACGGGCAGACAGCGAGAAAGCCTTCCTGACGACGCACTCCGGCGCGTTGCTACACTGTCTCCATGGCGTCCGTCGTCACTCTCACTCCTGAAGTGCGCGCGAAATACGAAGCCGTCATCGGCCTGGAAGTCCATGTGCAGTTGCTCACGGAAACCAAGGCCTTCTGTGGTTGTCCGAATCGCTTCGGCGCACCGCCAAACACGAACGTCTGTCCGGTTTGCCTGGGATTGCCCGGCGCGTTGCCGGTGCTCAACCGGCGGGCCGTCGAATTCGCCACGCTGGCGTCACTGGCGCTGAACTGCCAGGTGCGCGAGCGGTCGATCTTCGCTCGGAAAAACTACTTCTATCCCGACCTGCCCAAGGGCTACCAGATCTCGCAGTATGACAAGCCACTGGCGGAGCACGGATGGATCGAAGTGCCAGCAGGAGGCGGCACGAAGCGCATCGGCATCACGCGGCTGCACATGGAAGAGGATGCGGGCAAGTCGATGCACGAGGGCTTTGCCGATTCCGCCACGCGCACCTATGTGGATCTGAACCGCTGTGGCACGCCGCTGGTGGAGATCGTCAGCGAGCCTGACATGCGCACGCCGGACGAGGCGTATGAGTACCTGACCCGGCTGAAGGAGATCATGCTCTACACCGCCGTGAGCGACTGCAACATGGAAGAGGGTTCGCTTCGTTGCGATGCGAACGTCAGTGTGCGGCTGAAGGGCGCGGAGAAATTCGGCACCAAGGCGGAAGTGAAAAACGTGAACAGCTTCCGCTTCATCCGCGCTGCGCTGGAGTACGAGATCGAGCGGCAGATCGAGATCGTCGAGAGCGACGGGCGTGTCGTGCAGGAGACACGGCTGTGGAATGCCGCCGAGGGGCGGACCTACTCCATGCGCTCGAAGGAGCAGGCGCACGATTACCGGTATTTTCCTGAGCCGGATTTGCCGCCATTGATCCTAACCGAGGCGTGGAAGACTGAGATTGCATCGCGCATGCCTGAGCTGCCGGAAGCGCGGCGCGCGCGTATGATCGCGGAGTACGGCATCACCGAGCAGGACGCCCACACGCTGACCGCAACGCAGGAGTTTGCCGACCAGTTCGAAGAGGCAGCGCGGGCAGCGAAGAATCCGCGGCGCGTGGCTAACCTGGTGCAGAGCGAGCTGACCATGCGGCTGAAGGCCGAGGGACTCGAGCTGGAGCAGTCGCCCATTACGATGAAGGGCGTGGCGCAGGCGGCGGACCTGGCTGAGGAAGGGAAGCTCTCCAGCAAGCAGCTCAAGCAGCTCTTCGATCTGTGCTTCGAGCGGAAAGAAGATTTTGGGCCGGTCTATGAACGCGAGAAGCCGCAGCAGATTACGGACTCGTCGGTTCTGGAAAAGATGATCGACGAGGTGATCGCAGCGAACCCGGCGCAGGTGGAGCAATACCGCAAGGGCAAGAAAACCGTCGCCGCGTTCTTCGTGGGCCAGGTGATGAAGGCCTCGAAGGGCCAGGCGAACCCGGCGCTGCTGAACGAGCTGGTCGTCAAGAAGCTGGACAGCTAGCGTCTTTACGCCATCGCTCCCTCTTCCGCCTCTGCGCGCTGCATCGCTTTATTGTCGATCTTGCCGATC
>JASHRH010000421.1 GCA_030037475.1 Acidobacteriaceae bacterium | reverse complement strand
CCTCGACACCTTGACGCCGCGGCCCGACGTCGACGGCAAAAGCTCCCACGGCGGCTACTGCGGGCCGGCGGTCAAGCCCATCGCGCTCAACATGGTGCAGCAGATCGCCGCGGACGCGGAAACCGCGAGCCTGCCCATCTCCGGCATCGGCGGCGTGGCGACGTGGAAAGACGCAACGGAGTTTCTGCTGCTCGGTTGCGGCACCGTGCAGGTGTGCACCGCCGCGATGCACTACGGCTACCGCATAGTCGAGGACATGATTGACGGCCTGCGCAACTGGATGGCGGAAAAGGGCTTCGCGTTCATCGAGGACTTCCGCGGCCGCAGCGTCGCGCGCGTAACGGAGTGGAAGCACCTGAACCTGAACTATAAGATTGTCGCGCGCATCGACGAGACAAAGTGCATTGGTTGCGATTTGTGCCTCATCGCCTGCTGGGACGGCGCGCATCAGTGCATCCATCGCGACCGTGCGACCGGCGCCGTGAATGGCCACGTTGAGGCGCACGCCAGGCCAGCGACGCTGGAAGCCGCCAGCCACTCCCGCATCACCGTCACGCCGATTCCAAAGCTCGACGGCCGCGCGAACGGTCACGCCAATGGCAACAATCCAACGCCATTCGAGCGCATTCCACGTGTGGATGAAACGGAATGCGTGGGCTGCAATTTGTGCTCGCTCGTCTGCCCCGTCGAGGGCTGCATCACCATGGTCGAAGTGCCGACGGACGCAGCGGCCGAGACGTGGGACGAGCGAACGAAGGCGAAAGAATGTGCTGCACCGAAAAACCAGGCGTGACATGACGACTCGCAGGAATGCTGACTTGCTAACTCGCTATCTTGCTAACTCGCTGAGGTCTTGATGGGACTATTGATTGAAAACGGAACGGTGGTGACAGCAGAGAAGACCTTTCCTGCGTCGGTGCTGGTCGAAGGCAAGACCATCCGCGACGTCCGCGCCGGCATTCCGCGCGACGGTCACACCGTGGTGGACGCGACCGGCCTGCTGATCCTGCCCGGCGGCATCGACGCGCACACGCACCTCGATATGCCCTTCGGCGGCACCACCTCGGCGGACGACTTCGAAACCGGCACGAGGGCGGCAGCCATCGGCGGCACCACGACCATCGTCGATTTCGCCATTCAGGCCAAAGGCACAAAGATGCGGACTGCGCTCGACACCTGGTGGAAGAAGGCCGAAGGGAAGGCCTGCATCGACTATGGCCTGCACATGATCGTCACGGACCTCGGGACTTCCGGCCTCGAAGACATGGACGACATGGTGCGCGAGGGCGTGGCCAGCTTCAAGCTCTTCATGGCTTATCCGGGCGTGCTCATGGTTGACGACGCCACCATCTTCAAAGCCCTCCAGCAAACAGCGAAGAACGGCGCGCTCATCTGCATGCACGCGGAAAATGGCTCGGTGATCGATGTCATCGTGCAGCAGGCGCTGGCGGCCGGCAAGACTGCGCCCATCTACCATGCGCTCACGCGCCCCACGGTGGCCGAGGCGGAGGCCGTGCAGCGGGCCATTGCCATGGCGGAGATGGCGGGCGCGCCGGTCTACATCGTGCATCTTTCCAGCGAGGACGCGCTCAACCAGGTGCGCGAAGCGCGCGATCGCGGCCTGCCCGCTTTTGCCGAAACCTGCCCGCAGTATCTGTTGCTCTCCATCGAAGAGACGATGAATCACCACTCCTTCGAGGACGCGAAGTGGGTCTTCACGCCGCCGCTGCGCGAGAAGAAGAATCAGCCGAAGCTCTGGGACGGCCTGCGCCACGATCATTTGCAGGTCGTCTCCACCGACCACTGCCCCTTCTGTTTCGCGGACCAGAAAATCCTCGGCGTGAACGACTTCACGAAAATTCCCAATGGCGGTCCAGGGATTGAGAACCGCATGCAGCTCATCCACCACCACGGCGTGAACGAGGGCCGTATCTCGCTGAACCGGTTCGTTGAGATCACCTCGACGGCGCCGGCACGGATCTTCGGCCTGTACCCGAAAAAGGGCGCCATCGCTGCGGGCAGCGACGCCGACCTCGTCCTCTGGGATCCGCACGCGGAGCACGTCATCAGCGCGAAAACCCACGCCATGCGCGTGGACTACTCCATGTTCGAAGGCTTCCGCGTGCGCGGCAACGCGCGTCAGGTCTACTCGCGCGGCGAGCTGGTCGTGGAGAACGGTAAGTACCTCAGCAAAGCCGGTCGAGGCCGCTATCTGCGGCGCGCGGCGCGCGGCGGAGCCTGGCAGTGATCACCCCCGAAGGCAGCCTTTACAACGCCGATCTGGCGCCCACGCTGCCTCCGCGGCGCACCTGGAGCACCTACAACTACATCTCCCTGTGGTTCTCCATGTCCATGGAAGTCAGCACCTACATGCTGGCCGCCGGGCTGATCGCTGGCGGCATGAACTGGAAGCAGGCGCTCTTCACCGTCCTCCTCGGCAACCTCATCGTGCTCATCCCGCTGCTGCTCAACGCACATGCCGGATCGAAGTACGGCATTCCCTTTCCGGTTTTCGTGCGTGCGCCCTTCGGCGTGCGCGGAGCGAACATCCCGGCCATGCTGCGCGCCATTGTCGCCTGCGGGTGGTTCGGCATCCAGTCGTGGATCGGCGGCCAGGCCATCTACGCCATGCTGATCGTCGTGTGGCCGTCGGCGTCTCATGTCTCCTGGGCGCTGTGGGCCTGCTTCCTGGGCTTCTGGCTTCTGAATATGGTCGTGGTCTGGAAAGGCGTGGAGAGCATTAAGTTTCTTGAGGGCTTTTCCGCGCCCTTCATGTTGGTGATGTCGCTGGCGCTCCTGTTCTTCGCTCTGCACAAAGCAGGTGGCCTTGGCTCCATGCTTTCGGAGCCGAGCCAGTTCCACTCTACTGGCGCGTTTCTCCGCTTCTTTTTCCCCTCGCTCACCGGCATGGTAGGGTACTGGGCCACGCTGGCGCTGAACATCCCCGATTTCACCCGCTACTCGAAATCGCAGTCCTCGCAAATGGTCGGCCAGGCCTTCGGTTTGCCCGTCGCGATGACCCTTTACACTTTCATCGGCATCGCGGTCACCTCGGCGTCGGCGGTCATCTTCGGCCATCCCATCTGGAACCCGATCGAGCTGATGACTCGCTTCCACCAGCCGGTGGTCGCGCTCATCGCCATGGTCGCGCTTCTGGTCGCCACGCTCAACGTCAACGTTGCGGCGAATGTGGTCTCGCCCTCCAACGACTTTTCGAATCTCAGCCCGAAATGGATCTCCTTCCGCACCGGTGGCCTGATCACTGGCTTCCTGGGCCTCGCCATGATGCCGTGGAAGCTGCTGGCCAGCTTCAACAACTACATCTTCGGCTGGCTGGTGGGTTATTCCGGGCTGCTGGGGCCGGTCGCGGGCATCATGGTCGCGGACTACTTCCTCATCCGGCGCCGCAAGCTCGATCTCGAATCGCTCTACTCGCGTGCCGGGATCTACGAGTACCGCAAAGGCGTGAATCCTCGCGCTGTTGTAGCCCTGGTCGTCGGTGTAGGCTGCGCGCTGCTGGGCAGATTCATTCCGCCCGTGCGCTGGCTGTATGATTACGCGTGGTTTGTCGGATTCTTCGTTTCCGGCGGCCTCTACGTCGCGCTCATGCGTGGCGCGACCGCCCCATCCCCAATCGCTGAACTTGCAGGAGAAGAAGCATGAGCACCGTTGTTTCTGAGAAGGAAGTCGCCGTTTCCAAATCCGGGAAAACCGTCGTCACGTCGTCCTGCGTTGCCGGGGAGTGGATCTCTCCGGGCGCAGGTTCGCAGCCGATCGTCAATCCGGCCAACGGCGAGACCCTGTCCACGCTGCCCTACGCCGGTGCGGCCGAGGTGGACCGAGCGGCCCGGTCGGCGCATCAGGCCTGGCTTGCGTGGCGCGAAGTTCCCGTCGTCGATCGCGTACAGCCGCTCTACCGATTCAAATCGCTGCTGGAGAAGCACACGCGCGAAGTGGCCGAGATCCTGACCCGCGAAAACGGCAAGACTCTCGACGACGCGCTCGCCGAGGTCAGGCGCGGCGTCCAGATGATCGAAGTGGCCTGCGGCATGCCCTCGCTGATGATGGGCGACTCGCTGAACGACATCGCGAAGGGCATCGACTGCCGCACGATTCGCCAGCCCATCGGCGTCTGTGCCGGCATCACGCCGTTCAATTTCCCCGCTATGGTGCCGCTGTGGATGTATCCGTTTGCCATCGCCACGGGCAACACCTTCATTCTCAAGCCCTCCGAGCGCGTGCCCATGTCGCCCACGCGCGTCGTCGAGCTGCTGGTCGAAGCAGGTCTGCCTGCGGGTGTCATCCAGCTCGTGCACGGCGGCCGCGAGGTCGTCGAAGCGCTGCTCGCCCACCCCCTCATCCGCGCCATCTCGTTCGTGGGTTCCTCGGCAGTGGCCAGGATCGTCTACAGGGAAGCCGCGGCGCACGGCAAGCGCGTGCAGGCCCTGGGCGGAGCCAAGAATCATCTGGTGGTGATGCCCGACGCCGATCTGCCGCAGACCGTGGACGCAATTCTGGGCTCCGCCTTCGGCGCCGCAGGACAGCGCTGCCTGGCAGGCAGTGTGCTGGTGCCGGTCGGCGAGGTCGCCGAGCCGCTGCTGGACCTGCTGGTGAAGAAGGCCACCGCGCTCCGCGTCGGCGACGGCATGGAATCCGGCGTGGAGGTGGGTCCACTGGTCGCTGCCGATCAGAAAAAACGGGTGCTGGGCTACATCGAAAAGGGGATTGCCGAAGGTGCGAAGCCCCTTTGTGACGGGCGCCAGGTCAAGGCCGATCCGGCAGGCTCCTTTTTGGGACCCACCGTGCTCGATCACGTCCAGCCCGGATCCACGGTAGCGCGCGAGGAAATCTTTGGCCCGGTGCTTTCCGTGGTTCGTGCGAAGACGCTCGATGAGGCCATTGCGCTGGTCAATGCGTCAGAATACGGGAACACGACCACCATCTACACGCGCAGCGGCAAGGCCGCGCGCGAATATCAGAGCCGCATCGAGGTGGGGATGGTGGGCGTGAACATGTCGGTGGCCGCGCCCATGGCCTTCTTCCCCTTCGCCGGCTGGAAGAACTCGTTTTTCGGCGATCTGCACGCGCACGGCAAGGACGCGGTGGCCTTCTACACCGAGCAGAAGGTGCTGATGACACGGTGGTTTTAGGCCGATAAACCGAACGGAAACGGCCGGCCGGCGGCTGATGCCCAGTCGCGGATCCAGGCGCCGTTTTCCGGGAATTGGGGGAGTACAATAGGGGTTACCTGCCGGATCCGCTAATCAGGCGAAAGCCTGAGCGTTGTATATTCCGACTTTTTGGCTCCCCAGGCCGCCTGCAGGCGTCTAATTCCAGTAAGGACGGCGCAATTCCACGGTCCTGGTTCGAAGCAAGCAGTGCTGCCGTGGCCGGAAGAGCGCGTTGTGAACAGAAAGAGGTTTTTCCCCGGTGAACTCGACCGTTAAACAGATCCTGTTTTGGGTGCTCATCATCGCCTGCCTGCTGGTTCTCTGGCAGTTGTTCCAGAAAGGCGGCGCGCTCGGCAGCCACCCGCAGGAGATCACCTTCACCCAGTTCATGGGCGATGTGAACGCCCATCAGGTGTCCAGCGTCACCGTGACGGGCAACGACGTGAAAGGTCAGTTCGTCGACGGCAAGGGCGACTTCCATCTCTACGTTCCGTCCAACTACCCCCACCTCTACGACGTGCTCGACCAGAACCACGTGAACGTGACCGTGAAGAGCACCGACACCAACGCTTGGTGGGAGTGGCTGATTCAGTTCTCGCCCTTCCTGCTCATCATCCTGTTCTGGTTCTTCATGATGCGGCAGATGCAGAGTGGCGGAAACAAGGCGCTGTCCTTCGGCAAGAGCCGCGCGCGCCTGCTCTCCATGCAGCAGAAAAAGGTGACGTTTAAGGATGTCGCCGGGGTCGACGAAGCCAAGGAAGAGCTGAAGGAGATTATCGAATTTCTGCGCGAGGCGCAGAAATTCCAGAAGCTGGGCGGCCGCATTCCCAAGGGGGTACTGTTGGTTGGACCTCCGGGCACCGGCAAAACCCTGCTGGCCCGCGCCGTGGCCGGCGAAGCCAACGTCCCGTTCTTCTCCATCTCCGGCTCGGATTTCGTCGAGATGTTCGTCGGCGTCGGCGCCAGCCGCGTGCGCGACCTCTTCGAGCAGGGCAAGAAGAACGCCCCCTGCATCATCTTCATCGACGAAATCGACGCTGTCGGTCGTCACCGCGGCGCAGGCCTGGGCGGTGGCCACGACGAGCGCGAACAGACCCTGAACCAGTTGCTGGTCGAGATGGACGGCTTTGAGTCCAACGACGGCGTCATCCTGGTCGCCGCTACTAACCGGCCCGACGTACTGGATCCGGCGCTCCTGCGCCCTGGCCGCTTCGACCGCCGCGTGGTGGTCGGCCGTCCGGACGTGCGCGGCCGCGAGGAAGTGCTGCGAGTGCATGCACGCAAAGTTCCCGTGGCTGATGACGTGGATCTCCGGGTGCTGGCGCGTGGAACACCGGGCTTTTCCGGGGCAGACCTGGCGAACATGGTCAACGAGGCGGCGCTGAACGCCGCGCGCGCTAACCGCAAGCAGGTCCTGATGCTCGATTTCGAGCAGGCCAAGGATAAGGTGTTGATGGGCGCCGAGCGCAAGTCCATGCTCCTCACTGACGAGGAGAAGCGGGTGACCGCGTACCACGAGGCCGGCCATGCGCTGGTCGCGGCGCTGCGCTCTCACGCCGATCCGCTGCATAAGGTCACCATCATCCCGCGCGGCATGGCTCTGGGCGTCACCATGCAGTTGCCGGAAGACGACAAGCACACGGTGACGAAGGATTACCTGGAGACGCAGCTCGCCATCCTCATGGGCGGCCGCATCGCCGAAGAGATCTTCCTCAAACAGATGACCACCGGCGCCGGTAACGACATCGAGCGCGCCACCGACATGGCCCGCAAGATGGTCTGCGAGTACGGCATGAGCCGCCTCGGCCCGTTGACTTTCGGCAAGAAGGAAGAGCAGATCTTCCTGGGCCGCGAGATCGCGCAGCACCGCGACTTCAGCGAGGAGACCGCGCGGCAGATCGACGCCGAGGTACGCAGCCTGGTGGACGAGGCCTACAAGGGCGCCTGGGACATCCTCAACGGCAACCAGAACGTCATGCACCGGCTGGCCGCGGCCCTGCTGGAGCGCGAGACGCTGGACGCCGGCGAAATCCGCATGATCATCGACGGCAAGGAACTGCCGCCGCTGAAGCCTTCCAGCGGAGGACCGGGATCGCCAGTCACTGACGTCCAGCAGGTGCTCAAGCCGGAGCCGGGTCGCACCGGCGGCCTGCCGGAAGGCAGTCCTTCACCGGCATAAGCCAGGAAAGTCCGGACAAAAGGGCAGCCCATGCGGCTGCCTTTTTGCTCATCCTCCGCAGTAAATACTGGTGCGGGACACTCAACCGCACCCATTGCCCGGCCGCCGGGCGTCTGCTAAGCTGGCCGGAAAATAAGGAGCCACGCCCCATGCGCTTTCTGGCTGTCACTGCACTCGCTCTGCTCACCGTCTGCTGCTTGGCCGAGAGCAGGAACCCCGCGGACTATCCGCTGCGCATTCACATCTTTTCCCGCAGCCAAACCAGCTTCTACCACCATGAATGGCTCGATGCCGCAAAGGGAGAAGGACGCGCGAACCTTTTTGAAGGCAGCGACGTGCACGGCGTTGACTTCAACTACGACTGCGAGCACAAGCTGCGGGCCTCCTTCGGCTATGAAACCTATTCGGCGCGCTGGAAAAAGCCCGGGAAGAAGCTGGAAGTCCTGTTTCCGGTCTTCGGCAAAACGAACGCGTACTGGACCTGCGACCTGAACACGGACGTGAAGGACTTCACGTATACCCGAGGGCCTCGCGGCATGGGTTCCGAACCGGAGCAGAGGTTTCTGCAATGGATGGCTCGCCACGACTACGATCCGGTTCACGGAAAGAACGTGCCCACGCGTCCGGCTGCGGAGGACACACCCAGACCGGTGGCCCCGCATTCGTAAAAACCCGCCACGGAGGACGCGCCGCGATGAACGTAACGAAATGGATCGGAGAATCAATGTGCATCAGAAAGGCGCACCGTGCGTTGACGGCTCTGGCATGTGCTCTGGCTCTAAGCGCCGCCGCCCTGGCGCAGCAGCCTGCGCACTCGACCCCTGGCAAGCTGCATATCTATTTCGTCGACGTGGAGGGTGGCCAGTCCACGCTGTTCGTCACGCCGGGCGGTCAGTCGCTGCTGATTGATACCGGCTGGCCCGACAACCACGGCCGTGACGCCGATCGCATCGTTGCCGTGGCGAAGCGCGCCGGCCTGCACCGCATCGATTACGTGCTTCTGACCCACTACCACATCGATCACACCGGCGGCGTTCCGAATCTGGTGGCTCGGATTCCCGTCGGCACGTTCATCGACCACGGCCCCAACCGTCAGACCAGCGACCCCGAGACCGAAGGCGTCTACGAGACCTACCAAAGAGTCCTGGCGACAGGAAAATACCATCGCATCCTCGCGCATCCCGGTCTGGTGCTGCCTGTCCAGGGCATGCATGTCGAAGTTCTCACCTCAGATGGCAAATTCATTGCGAAGCCGCTGCCCGGTGCTGGCCAGCCGAATCCATACTGCAAAGTCTCCGAGGTGCGCTCGCCGGACCAAACCGAGAACGCGCGCTCGAACGGCGTGCTCATCACCTTCGGCAGGCTGCGCATCCTCGACCTGGGCGATCTGACCTGGGACAGGGAGATGGACATGATGTGCCCGGACAATCGCATCGGGCACGTCGATCTTCTCGTCGTTTCGCATCACGGCTGGTATCAGAGTTCCAGCCCGGCGCTGGTCGATGCCATCACGCCGCGCGTGGCCATCATGGACAACGGCGCCACCAAGGGCGGCTCCATCCCGACCGTCAGGACCATCCGCGCCATCCCCGGCCTTGCGGCGGAATATCAGCTGCACTATTCCAACGAAGCCGGAGCGGGCAATCCTCCCGCCCAGTATCTCGCCAACGTGCAGGGCCCCGACACAGGCAATTACCTCGAAGTGACGGCATCGCGCAACGGCAATCTTTCTGTGTACAACCCGCGCACCGGAAAAACGCAAACGTATGCCGAGCCTTCCCCGCGATAACACGCGGAACGAGCTTGTCCACGAGGGATAACCGCGAAAACCCGGTAATTCTTCGCTTTCTGCTGCATTTTCTGCAACGTGCCCGCGATTCGTAACATCGAAGCGTACGAAACGGCCGCCGAAGTTTTGATATTCTCTGCGCAGCGGCTCTGCTTTGCCAGGGGGATTTCGTGCCGGGTCAGCAGGAAGTACGGTGGTCGCAGCTCAAAGTCGGCGTGCTGGTTCTGGTCGCTGTCTGCTCTCTGATCGCGCTGGTGTTTCTCATGTCCGGCGCCTCCGGCGGATTCTGGTCGGGTCACGTCCTGCTCACCTCATATTTTGAGAATTCCGCCGGCCTGAAGAACGGCGCCCCGGTGAGCCTGGATGGCGTGACCGTGGGCAACGTCACCGCAATTCGCATCGATACCGCGAGGCCGCTCACCCCGGTAGAGGTGGTGATGAAGGTCAACGCGGAGCGCGCGAAATACATCCGCGCCAATTCGAAATCCAGCCTCGAAACCGTGGGCGTATTGGGCGATACCGTCGTGGACATCGACAGCAGGAACGCCACCGGCCCTCCAGTGCAGAACGGCGCCGTGTTGCCTACCAGCGAGACGCCCAACCTGCAGGATGTGATCCAGGCCAGCCAGGGCACCATCGAGAAACTGGACACGATCCTGGACGAGGTGAACCGTCTGGCAAACACGCTGAACTCGCAGGATGGCTCCATCGGCATGCTGATCAATAACCGCCAGCTCTACGACAAGGCTTCAAAGACCCTGGACCAGCTCAGCGCTTTGGTGGATGAAGTCAGTAGCGGGAAAGGGTCACTCGGCAAGCTGGTGACAGACGAGACGCTCTACGACAATCTGAAGCAGGCCACGACAGGGTTGAACCAGGTCGTGACCCAGATCAATTCCGGCCAGGGTTCCATCGGCAAACTGATGAAGGACGACTCACTCTACAACAACATGAATCAGGCGACAAAGAACCTGAACGAGCTGGTCTCCAACATCAACGCGGGCAAGGGCAGCCTTGGAGTTCTGGCGAAGAACCCGCAGTTTGCCGATAAGCTGACCGACACGGTGAACCGCCTCGATTCCATCCTCACGCAAATAGACCAGGGACAGGGAACCCTTGGTCAGCTGATGAAGAACCAGGAACTTTACGACAACGTCAACGGCCTCACGAAGAATGCCAATGATCTGATCACGGGAATCCGCACAAACCCCAGGAAGTACCTCAGCGGATCGGTTCGCGTACACATCTTCTGAGCGGCCGGGCGCTCCCCCCTCCCGCGCCTCGATTTTCTTCCCATCCGCGTGATAGATTGGCGGGTCACCCAAAAGGTCATGCCGGGGTTCCCGGCAGGGAGAAACTATGCGCATTCGTTTTGCCGCTCCGATTCTGGGACTGCTGATGGCCACCGGCGCCCTGCTGGCGCAGCAGGCCGCACCCGCTGCTTCCACCGTTCCCGCCGAGCCGAAGGCGCCGCACAGCTTCGATGTGAGTGCGATCGACAAGTCCGTCGACCCGTGCGTCGACTTTTATCAGTACGCCTGCGGCAACTGGCGCAGGGACAATCCCATCCCCGGCGATCAGGTGGTTTGGGGGCGCTTCAATGAGCTCGGCGAGCGCAACCGCTATCTCCTCTATCTGGACCTGAAGCATGCCGCCGACAACCCTTCCACGCCGCTCCAGCACAAGTATGGCGACTTCTTCGCTGCCTGCATGGACACGAGCCTGGCCGACAAGCTCGGCGATCAGCCGATCCTCCCCATGCTGCACCGCATCGAAGCCATCCGCGACAAGAAACAACTTGCGGCTGTCGTGGCCTGGCTCGAAGCCGACAACGGAACCGGCTCGTTCTTCCGCTTCGGCGTCAACCAGGATCAGAAGAATTCCAGCCAGCAAATCGAAATGCTGTTTCAGGGCGGAATCACGCTGCCCGACCGCTCCTACTATCTCGAAGACAATCCGCAGATGCAGAAGATCCGCCAGCAGTATCACGATTACATCGTGAAGGTCATGCAGTTGGCGGGCGATTCGGAGGCCGAGGCGAACAGGGAAGCCGGGCAGGTGCTGGAGATCGAGACTGCGCTGGCAAAAGGCTCGCTGCCCCGCGCCGAGCTGCGTGATCCGGCGAAGCGCTATCACATGATGACCATCGCGGCTCTGCAGGCGCTGGAGCCGAACTTCAACTGGGCCGCCTATTTTGCCGGCGTCCAGGCCCCCAAAGTGACACAGCTGAACGTCGGCCAGCCGGATTTCTTCACCGCGGAAAACCAGATGCTCGCGAGCGAGAGCCTCGACGCGCTCAGGAGCTATCTGAAGTTCCAGGTCGTCAACGACAGCGCGCCCTGGCTGTCCTCCGCCTTTGACGATGCGCATTTCGACTTCTTCCAGAAGACACTCGAGGGCCAGGCGCAGCCCACGCCCCGCTGGAAGCGCTGCACCATGATGTCGGACCGTGCCCTGGGCGAAGCCGTCGGCCAGGATTGGGTGAAACAGCACTTCCCCCCGTCCTCGAAGGAGAGCGCGGAACAACTCGTCGCGGCCCTGAAGAAAGCTCTGGCCGAAGACATTCAGGCCGCGCCCTGGATGACCGAAGCGACCAAACAGAAAGCAGAGGAAAAGCTGGACGAGTTCCGCCAGAAGATCGGCTATCCCGACAAGTGGCGCGACTACTCGGCGCTGCACGTGACGCGCACCGGCTTCATCGCCGATCTCCACAACTCCGCCGCCTTCGAGTTCCGCTACGAGCTGAACAAGATCGGCAAGCCGGTCAATGAGAAAGAGTGGG
>JASHRH010000420.1 GCA_030037475.1 Acidobacteriaceae bacterium | reverse complement strand
CTGCGCGAACTGCGCCGCTTCGAAGTTCCCCGCGCTGATGTGCCCCGCCAGCGGCGCCGTCGCGACGATCACTCCGATCGCAGCCGCAGCCGCGAGCGCCGCGCCCAGGAACGTGTCCAGCCGGCCGAAACGAATATCTTTTGTCGTCATGCCTTTGTCTACCGTCGCGCTCTGCTGGAAAAACAGCATCCATGGGGTCACAGTGGCGCCAATGTTCGACAGGATGAGAAGCACCGTGGTCTTGTCGAGCGGCGGCAGCGGCGTACCCGTTGCAAACGCGTGCTGAAAGGCGCTCCAGTCCGGATGCGTCATCAGCGCCACAGGAATGAAGATCAGATTGAAGGCCGCGGCCAGCAGCGTCACCCGCTCCCAGGTCCAGTAACGGTGACTCAGCAGCGCGGAATACAAAATCGCGAGGGCGATCAGAATCGCTGCCCACGGCGGGATGCCGAAGAATCCCAGGCCCGCGCGGACGGCGATGAATTCGGTGATCAGCGTGAGAAAGTTGCCGATGCCGAGGTCGATCATGGAGAACCATCCCCAGAATGGGCCGAATCGCTCGAAGATCAGCTCAGCGTGGCCGCGATGCGTGGCCGCGCCCAGCCGCACCGTCATCTCCTGCACCACCAGCGCCATGCCGAAGGTCAGGACCACGAACGGCAGGAAGAATCCCAGTCCGTACGTCGCCCCGGTGGCTGCGTAAGACAACATGCTGGGACCGTCGTTTTCGCCCAGCATCACCAGAATCCCCGGCCCGATCAGCAGCCACAGCAGCCAGGCTCGCGCCCGCAGCCCGCGCGCCATGCGCGCAGCCCTCACCTTCGCGCGGTCCCGCGCCCGGTCGATGTCCTCGTGGGTGACGACAACATCGCCCTCGGACACAGCCACTCTGGCCCGCCCGGATTGTGATCCGATGCTCATCGGTTTCGCTGCTGGAAAGAAACGGCGCCTCAGCCCGGCATCCGACCGGACGGAAAGCACAAAAACTGAGTGTACCGGGATCGGCAAATGATTGTAAACTGTGGTTAACTGATATTCGTTAAGAATAATTCACTTTTCGGACAGGATCCGCGCCGCGCAGGGAGAGCGCATGCCGCTGCATCCGGAAAGAAAAATCGTTCTACAATAACGAGGGTGACTGTGGATTCCGCACTCTCGCTGCCCCCGTTGCTGCGGCGCTTCCGGCGCGGCCGTCCGGACCGCGGACGACGCACTTCTGCCTGACTGAGGTTTTCTGGCGCTCCGTCGCTCGCGAGGGTCGCGGCGGCGTTGAGCGAAGCCCGTGCGCCTCTCACCCTCGAAAGGACTTGATCATGAATACCTTTGGCAGCCAGTCCGAACTCCAGGCAGGCGGCAAGAGCTATGCCATCTTCCGCCTCAGCTCTCTCGAAAAGCGCGGCATTCGGCTCGCGCACCTGCCCTTCAGCCTTCGCATCCTGCTCGAAAACCTCCTGCGCCACGAGGACGGCAAGTCCGTCACAGCCGAGGACATCGAGTTCCTCGCCAAATGGGACCCAAAAGCCGAGCCTTCCCGCGAAATCTCGTGGATGCCGGCACGCGTCCTGATGCAGGACTTCACCGGCGTGCCCACAATCGTCGATCTGGCCGCGATGCGCGACGCGATGAAGGTGCTCGGCGGCGATCCGAAGAAGATTGATCCCCTCCAGCCCGCCGAGCTGGTCATCGATCACTCCGTTCAGGTGGACGAATTCGGCACCGGCAACGCATACTCCGTGAACGCCGCGCTCGAATTCCAGCGCAACCGCGAGCGCTACGCCTTCCTCAAATGGGGACAGTCGGCGTTCGGCAACTTCTCCGCTGTGCCGCCGGGGATGGGCATCTGCCACCAGGTCAATCTGGAGCGCCTCGCCCGGGTCGTGTTTACGACAAATGGGGCAAAACCGCAGGCGTATCCCGATACGCTCGTCGGCACCGACTCGCACACCACGATGATCAACGGACTCGGCGTGCTGGGCTGGGGCGTCGGCGGTATTGAAGCCGAGGCGGCGATGCTCGGCCAGCCCGTCTCGATGCTGGTTCCGCAGGTCGTCGGGTTCAAACTCACCGGCAAGCTGCGCGAAGGCGCCACGGCCACGGATCTGGTCCTCACTGTGACGGAAATGCTGCGCAAGCTCGGCGTGGTCGGCAAATTCGTCGAGTTTTACGGCCCGGGCATTGCCGAACTGCCGCTTGCGGATCGCGCCACCATCGGCAACATGGCGCCGGAATACGGCGCGACCTGCGGGCTTTTCCCCGTGGATGCGGAGACGCTGCGCTACCTGCGCCTCACCGGGCGCAGCGACGAGCAGATTGCGCTGGTCGAGGCTTATTTCAAGGAGCAGGGATTGTTCCACACGCCGGACTCGCCGGAAGCTGAATACTCGCAGACGCTCTCGCTCGATCTCGCGCAGGTTGAACCCAGCGTTGCCGGACCCAGGCGCCCGCAGGATCGCGTCCTGCTGCGCGAAGCCGGCACCAGCTTCAAAAAGCAGCTTCCCTCATTGCTTGGACCGAACGCTGACAAAGTGGGCCAGCGGCAGGCAATCCGGTGGGAAGGCGAAGGCGGCCACATGTCTGCCGATGGCAACCCGCAATCGACACATGCCGCGGCCGAGCCGGGCGGCAACGGCCACATCGCGCACACCGCGAAGGAGCGTTTCGGCGTGGACGTCGAGCCGTACCTCGACCACGGTTCCGTTGTCATCGCCGCCATCACCAGTTGCACGAACACGTCGAACCCCTCCGTGATGATCGCGGCCGGCCTGCTGGCAAAGAAGGCCGTCGAGAAGGGACTCAGCGTTCCGCCGTGGGTCAAGACGTCGCTCGCGCCCGGCTCGCGCGTGGTTACCGACTACTACGAGAAGTCCGGCCTGACGCCGTGGCTGGACAAGCTTCGCTTCAACACGGTTGGCTATGGCTGCACCACCTGCATCGGTAACTCCGGCCCGCTGCCGGAGGACATCTCGAAGGCCATCGAGCAACATGGGCTGGTTGCCGTCTCGGTTCTCAGCGGCAATCGCAACTTTGAAGGGCGCATCAATTCCGATGTCCGCGCCAACTACCTGATGTCGCCGCCGCTGGTGGTCGCTTACGCGCTCGCGGGCCGCATCGATCACGATTTCGACCAGCAGCCGCTGGGCAAGGACAAGTCGGGCCAACCCGTTTTCCTGCGCGACATCTGGCCGTCGCAGGAGGAAGTCTCGCAGGTCATCGCGTCGTCGATCTCCTCGGACAGCTTCCGCAAGGAGTACGCGACGGTTAGCCGGGGCGATGCGAACTGGCAGAAGCTCAGCTTCCCCACCGGCGACGTTTACCAGTGGGAGCGCGACTCGACGTACATCCGCAAAGCGCCGTACTTCGACGGGATGCCCGCGCAACCGGTGCCGGTCGCGGACATCACCGGCGCGCGGGTTCTTGCGGTTCTTGGCGACTCGGTCACGACGGACCATATTTCTCCGGCCGGATCCATCAAGGCGACCGGACCAGCCGGCAAATATCTGACCGAGCACGGCGTGAAACCCGCGGACTTCAACTCCTACGGCTCGCGCCGCGGCAATCATGAGGTCATGGTGCGCGGGACGTTCGCCAACGTGCGCCTGCGGAACAAGCTCGCACCCGGCACGGAAGGCGGCGTTACCCGCCTGCTGCCGGAGGGCGAACAGATGCCGATCTTCGACGCCTCAGTGAAATACGCCGAGCGCGGCACGCCGCTCATCATCCTCGCCGGCAAGGAATACGGATCGGGCTCGTCGCGCGACTGGGCGGCGAAGGGACCGCGGCTGCTCGGCGTCCGGGCCGTCATTGCCGAGAGCTTCGAGCGCATCCACCGCTCGAATCTGGTGGGCATGGGCATCCTGCCGCTGCAGTTCGAAGCAGGCAAGAACGCCGAATCGCTTGGCCTCACTGGCGAGGAAACCTACGACATCGTGGGCCTTATTCCGCGCCTGAAGTCGAAGTTCGCTGAAGGCCGCACAGTAGCCGTTCGAGTAACCGACGGGAACGGCAAGACGAAAACCTTCGAGGCGAAGATCCGCATCGACACCCCGCAGGAGATCCTCTACTTCGAGCATGGCGGCATCCTGCAGTACGTTCTGCGGCAGCTTGCAGCGAAGTAAGGAACTGCCCTCAAGCGAGAATGGCCACCCGATGGAGTGGCCATTCTTAGCATCTGTTTCGGCGGGAAGCGCTTCTGTCTCAGGCGGCCAGCCGGTGTCGCCGCTGCTCGGCCATGCGATGCGCCATCGCCTCCACACCAAACGCAACGGCCGTTACGGCAACGGTCGAGAGCAGATCATTGCGGTAGAATGGCAGGCCCGCCACGTAGCAGGCACCGAGTCCGGCCAGCGTATGCGGATACATCAGGCTTCCAGCCCACACCGCGAAGTTGCTCACCGCGAAGAACGAGGTCGATGCCAGGACCGGTGCGGCCGCCAGCCGTCCAGCGTTCACCTTGCGGCGCAGCAGAATCCATCCCAGCACAATGGCCGCCGCGTACCACGCCCACGTAATCAGGTACTGGCTCGTGTGCCAGGGATAACCGTAGGCACAGGTAGTCAGCAGGTAATCGGAACCCATCATGGCCAGCACGGCCCACACGGCTTCGCGCAGCGGGCGCCGCGCGCCAAAGTAGAGCAGGCTGCCGCCCACCGCGGTGAAGTTCAACCACGCCAGGTGCGAACTCACAACCACGCGGCTCAGCACCGCAACGAGAATCAGCAGATATGCGCCCATTCTTCCCTCGGCCAGCTCCGGAATCCGGCTTTCTTCATTCTGCGGATGCCTGAGGCGAAGGTCAAGTGGACCGTGCCGGTCAGGGTTGCGGCTGCTCGTGGCGCGCCATGAACATTCCCTCGATCTCGCCGCCGGGCCCGACGTAGACCCATCCGCCGAGGGGCGGATCTCGGGGCGCTTCGGTGCGATCACCCTCGTTCGGCTCATACCCGAAGCGCAAATCCTGGAACTCCACCGTGTGCCAGTTCGCCTCCGGCGCAACGTCCGCTCCCGGCGCCCTCACCGCGCCGCGATCCTCCACCAGCGGCCACTTTGACCAGTCCAGCCAGACCCGCCCCAGGTACGTCCGCTCCGCGGCGATTACAGCCGGAGTCACCTGCGGCTTGTAGATCACGTCGGAATAGTTGTTCGTCGACACCTGGTCCGTCAGCGTGTCTACTTCGGCTGTCTGCCAGGTGCCTGGGGTTTCCATCAGCACTCGCCAGGCGAAGGGACTCATCATGGTCGGTTCGGCCGCGACGCGCAGCAGTGGCTTCCGGGTATAGTCGCCGTTCTCCACCAGATCGATGGCCCGGCTGTGCTCGTAACTGCGCAGGCCCCACCAGCCCAGCACGAAGATCAGCGCTGCGATGGCCCACGCGCGTCCCCGGAACGGCTGCTTCCGTATGCCGATCTCCCGGTCCACCACACCCAGCAGCGCGGGAATCACCAGCGCCAGCAGCAGCGCCAGGAAAATCCACGGATCGAAGATAAAGACGATGCTCCACGCATGCCAGCAGTAGCTGAAGGGCAGGAAGGGACGCAGCCCATAGTTATTG
>JASHRH010000419.1 GCA_030037475.1 Acidobacteriaceae bacterium | reverse complement strand
CGCTGGATTCGACCTCCATGGCAATTCGCGGAACGATCTCGCTGACCCGGAACAGCTCGTCTAACTGCTCGCGGCGGCGGCCGTGCGCGGGCAGCAGCAGCGGAAACTTCGCTGCCTCCTGAATCTTCACCATGCCCCGTTTGGCCAGAGGATGCCCGTTCGGAGTCACCAGCGCCAGCTCATCGCGATGGATGGTTTCCACGGTCAACCTTCCGTCCCGCACCGGCAGCGAAACCACGCCGAAATCCACCTCGCGATTCACTACGCTTTCCAGGGTCCGAAGCCGATCGGCACGCACCACGTTGAGCATGACCCGCGGATATTGCCTGCGAAATTGCGCGAAAACCTGGGGCAGCACATAAAGATGGGTCGCTTCATTCGCGCTGATGCTGAGCTCGCCTCGGGGCGAGCGCTCCTGCTCCGCGATAGCCAGCAGAATGTGGCGCTGGCGCTCCATGCAGGATTCGGCGAACGGCTCAAAGAGCCGCCCGGCGGAGGTGTAGGTCACCTTGCCGCCGTCGCGGTCGAAGAGGCGCGCGCCTACTTCCTGCTCCAGCGAACGAATCTGCGCGGAAACAGCCGGCTGCGTGCGCAGCAATTTCTGCGCCGCGCGCGAAAAGCTCTTCAGGCGGCTGACCTCCAGAAAGGTCCGCAGTTGTTCAAAGTCCATGAGTGTCCCCAGAATATGCGCGGCGGCGGACCCGTCACAAGGCCGCTGCGCGACGCGACCGGATCAATTCGGGCGGGGAGGCGCTGAGGAATTAGCCGCAGCAGGTGCGCTCGCTTCTCCCGAACCAGCAGGAGGCGCAGGCCGGAGGGACTGCCAGGCTCGCGTTTCCCGGTCCGCATCCGCGCTGCGGCCCACCAGCCGATACGCGCGTGCCAGATCGCGGCGATAGTCCGGATTACGCGGCTCAAGACGGACCGCGGATTCGAATTCCGGAACTGCCCGGGTGGGTTTCCTGGCGGCCAGGTACGCCTCTCCCAGATCCAAATGGACGGATCCGATATCGGAGTGCGCTTTCTCCAGCGCAGTCAGCCGCTGAATCCCAACGGCGATCTGGCCGGTCTTCACCAGGGAATCCGCATAAAAAAGGGCGACCTGCGGGACGGAATCCATTTGATCGGCGAGGGGCCGCAGAGTGCTTACGCATCCACGATAGTCGCGGACCATATAGTCGCTGATGCCGAGGGCTTCCCGCATGTGCGCGTCGTCGGGGTGCTCGCGCAGGTAGCTCGCCAACGGCATGACGGCATCGCCGAAGCGTGCGGCGGCAAAGGCCGCGCGGCCCCAGTTGTCATTCAGCCCCGGCATGGCGGGGTTCCATTCCGCAGCGCTCTGGAACCAGGCGGCCGCCGCGGAGAAATCGCCACTGGAGGCCGCAATGACGCCGAGATTGTTGTAGCTGTCCGCGATGGCCGGCGCGAGCTGATTCTGAAAGTCGGCGAGGCGCTGCACGGCCGCAGGGTCCGCGTTCGGCGTGGTGTCCCTGAGAGTCAGGGTCGTCTGGGAGCCGCCCATGCTCTGCTCACTCTGACCCTGCATTCCGGACAACCGGCTCCGGTCCCGCGAAAGATCGCTCTGCAGATATTTCTGCGCGAACTGCATCTGCGCCGCGGCTTCCTGCTCCTTACCCTCGCGCATCAGGACTCGGCCCAGGAGGTAATAGGCTTTCTGAATCTGATAATGGTTGCGCGAGGGATCGGTCGTGAGCTGGATGGCCTGGCGCAGCGAGTGCTCCGCGGGGACCCACTGCTGCTGGTTGTACTGCATCTGCCCCTGGTAGAGCCACGCGTCCGGGCTTTTGGGATTCAGCTGGATGGCGCGGCTGAGATAGCCGGCCGCAGCGGGATAGTTCTGCTGGATCACAGCCAGCTTGCCCAGAGCCGCATACGTGAGGAAGTCATCGGGCGTGACCGCCAGCTCCTCCTTCAGCTCCTGCTCGGCCAGCGGCACTTTGGAGGGCACATTCTCCTCCAGGTAGGTCGCCGCCAGGCAGTAGTGGGCCTCAGGAAAGTTCGGGTCCTCAGCGATCACCTTTTGAAACTCCACCTCCGCGCGCGGCTGGAAATCCGACTCGCCCCAGGCGCGACCGAAATCCATGTGCAGTTGCGGCGTGTCACCGTAGGTGGCCTCCATGGCGGCAAAGAGCCGGTCCGCGCACTTGTCGTCGTCCAGATCCAGGCACGCGATCGCCAGGTTATAGGTGCCGGCAAAGTCCGGATTCAGCGATATCGCCGTTTCCAGCTCGGTCCTGGCCTGCTGATCCTGATTCATCTTCAGCAACATCCGTCCCAGCACCTCGTGCGCCGCAGCCAACCCTTTGGGATTGCCAGCTTCTTCCTGAATCAACTGCCGGGCCAAGGTGCGCGCATGATCGAAGTCCCCAAAATCCATGGCGGCCCGGGCATAGTCAAGCCGCAGCTGGGGGGAATTGGGCTCCAGAGCCAGCGCTCCGTCGAAGTACGGCGCCGCCTTCGCGTAGTCACCCTGCTGTGCCTCGCCCAGAGCCAGCTCGGCCAGGGCATCGCCCAGAAACAGCCGGTATTCGGCGGTGGCCTGCGGGAGCCTGCCCTGGGACTGGAAGCTCTGGGCTGCATCGTAGTGGCGCCTGAGGATGGCGCCGACGTCGGGTTGGCCGGCGGCTGGGGCCTGCGCTATGGCACCCGAGACAAAGGCCCCGAGAAGAAGGAAACCAGCGGCGAATCGGCCCTGCGTTGACATCAGCGTATTCAGTATCGGTCTTACGGCCAGTGGCTGTCACGAGGAAACACTCGATTCGCGACTGCGGATTGCGAAGCTTTGCGCGAGACAGGGGTGCAAAAAAGAAGGTGGCCGCGAACGGCCACCTTCCTGGTTGAGTTCGAGCTGGGTTAGAAGCTGTATTTCAGGTTCAGCTCGAGGATTCTCTGGGTCGGAGCGCCGGTCTTTTCGTTCAGAATACCCGGATCCGGAGAGTTGGCGAGGGGTACTGCCGTAATCGCCCTGGTTACATAGTTGACCGAGTCGGAAAGCTGGAACTGAGAGCCACCGCTCACCTCAGGCAGCGGGTGGTTCAACCAGTTGAACGCCGAGATGCGGAACTGGATGTTCTGCTGCTCGTGGATGTTGAACGTCTTGTAGAGGCCCAGGTCATTCTCCCAGTAGGCTGCGTTAGCCATGAACGGGAAGTTCTGCCCACCCTGCTGGCCAACTGGCGGAGCAATGAAGCAGCTCATGTTCAGGATCTGATTGCTCTTGAGCCCCGACTTCGGATTGCAGGTTAACTGCGGCATGATCGCCAGTCCGGCATCCGTGCCGTAGTAGGTGTTGGACCCGAGTCCGGTGCCAACGCCGCTCACTGTGGAAGGAATCGTGCTGGCGTCGTAGCTCAGGCCGAGGCCGAAGTTCGCGCCGTCCGCCTGCTGGAGGCTGCCGCCCTGCTGCCATGAGGTGATGCCGGAGATGGTCCAGCCGTTGACCAGACCATCAGCGATGGCATTGGAATGGAGCACATTGCCGAACTGGTAGATGTAATCGGAGTTAAACAGGAACGGCCGGTCCACGTTCAGCACCCCATAGTTGGGTTGGAGGTAGAACGGGTTGATCTGGAAGGCCGCATCCCCAAGTTGTTTCTGCCAGGTAAAATTAAAGTCAAAGTTGAACCTGCCGGCCCGTTTCGTCCACGACGCCTGCAGCGCGTTGTAGTTGGAAGCGAAGGACATCGAGTCCATGTTGACTGAGTTGGCACCGTACTCGATGTTATATGGATGGTAATCGGCTTCGTTGTTGTGGGTGCTGCTTCCATCCGTATTCGTTCCGAGGTTCTCCGGGTTGTCCGAGATGTTGCCCGTCGCCGGATCGGGCTGGAAGAACGCGCCGATCGGCACTTTGTTCTGGTTGGCGAAGCCAGCGTAATTGGACCCGTTGCTCTCCTCGCCGTTGTCGTCCATCTGACTGCTGCTGCTGCCGACGTAGGCGATGTCGAACAGCGAATTCCAGGGTAACTGCTGGTCGATCGTGAGGTTCCAGGTATAGGTCAACGGCATGCCGTAGTCAGTTGGATTGGCACCCTCCTCGCCGCCGCTGATGCCCTGCTTGCCGGGGACGAAGCCCGGGCTGCCCGCCTGGCCCGCAGGAGCGAGATTGAGCGACTGGCCGAGTGCAGTGTTGATGTCGCCAATTTCCCCTTCCAGGACCGCTCTCTGGCCCGGCAGGCCATAGCTCTGGATATTCGTGGCTGTTTGCAGGGAAGCCGCATAGTCGTTGTACTGGTCGGCCCAGCGATAGGCACCCCAGCCACCACGGACCACCGTCTTGCCTGTTCCGAACACGTCGTACGATATGCCGAAGCGCGGCGACAGGAAGAACAGGCGGTTGGGGAACCCGCTGAGAGGAACACCGGAATCGATCGCGTGCCAGTAGAAGCCCGGTTCGGCTTTGCCGGCATAGTAGTCGGAGGCAACACGGTTGGCATAAAAGACCGCCATGCCGTTGCCGGTACGGTCGTACCAGTGACCGACATGCTCGAAGCGCGCACCGATCTCGACGGTGACCCGGCGACTCACTTTCCAGTTGTCGTTGAGGTAGGCCGCCGTGTTCTGATAGGCCATGTCACTGTTAAGCGACTTGTTCGCCTCGCCATAACCGTAGACCGTACCGGTAACGAAATTGGCGGTCGGGTTGTTCGGCGATCCTATGTTGTAGCCGAGGAACGGATCGAGCCAGGTATTCCCGCCTCCGCCGAAGCTGAAGATGCCATTCATCTGCTGGCCGCCGCCCTGGTAATTGGAGGTGTTCTGCGTGAAGAAGCCCACCTTGACCGTGTGCGGGCCGATGACCTTGGTGAGGTTGTCGGCGAAAGCCGGAACTTCCTTGCGGACCTGGTAGATGCCGGAAGGCTCGTAGTCGTCGCCCTGCGAGAAGTCAGGAAACGTATAG
>JASHRH010000046.1 GCA_030037475.1 Acidobacteriaceae bacterium | reverse complement strand
CGGTCCTCGATCATGGAGCCATTGTTGAGAGTTTGCCGGCAGATGAGATTGGCCGCGCGTCTCACCCCGCGTCGCGTGCCCTGCTGCAGGCGCTTCCAGTCCCCCCGGACGCCGTGCTGCGCTTCCGCGATCACTCCGTTGCAGCCACTGAGGCGCCCTGCGCCGGCACCGCTGAAGTTCCTCGCGACTGAAAAAACTGCGCGAGCACAGGAGGATTACCGCAGTAACCCAACGACCTGCCACGAAAGTGGTACACAGCTATTCGGATTATTGGATTGACTGAGGTTTCGCGATCAGCATAAGATGCTTATCTCTGGAGTTGTGGTGTTCTCGCAGAAATATGACCCGGAAGCGAGGACCCAGACAAGCTGTCCAGACCACACTGGATGTGGATCTTTGGATCTGGAGGGGCACTTCCCATGTCTCTCTTTCGGCTACGCGCGATTGTTCTTCCTGGCGCTCTGATTGCGTTGGCGGCAACATCCGCCACGGCCAGATCCAGAAAGATTTCTCCGGATGCGCCGGCAGCTTCGGCCAGTCAATCCCAGAGAATGATCATCCAGTACTACACGGCGCCCTCTGCATCAGAGACGACGCAGATCGGCCATCTGGGAGGGCAGCTCAGGAACGTACTTGGCTCGATCAACGCAGTGGTGTCCGATCTCCCGCCCTCTCAGCTGGATGTCCTCGCCACCGATCCCAATGTGAAATACATCTCGGTGGATCGCCCTGTAATGGCGTATCAGGCCGTCGAAATCACGGGCGCCGAATATACGACAGAGCCGATCAATGCGCCGCAGGTTTGGCAGCGCGGCTATACGGGAACAAATGTGGGCATTGCGGTGCTCGACAGCGGCGTCACGCCGGTCGCCGACCTTGGCGATTCGCCCCTCTCTCTGGTCACCGGCCTGCTCTCCGCGGGCGGCGGAGCGGATTCAGGCGTTGCGGGCCGCATCGTTTACAGCCAGAATTTCGTGCCTGACGAAAACGATGCTCTCGACCACTACGGCCACGGCACCATGATCGCGGGTCTCATCGCCGGCAACGGAGCGCGATCCACCGGCGTCCAGTTCTTCCGCACCTTCCGGGGTTCCGCGCCGGACGCAGACATCGTTAACCTGCGCGTCCTGGACGAGAATGGCGCCGGCACCGACTCCTCCGTCATCGCCGCCATCGAAGAGGCGATCAAGTTGCGCGATCGCTTCAATATTCGCGTGATCAATCTTTCCCTGGGCCGCCCTGTTTACGAGAGCTACACGCTCGATCCGCTGTGCCAGGCAGTTGAGCAGGCATGGAAAGCCGGTATCGTCGTCGTGGTGGCCGCCGGCAACGACGGTCGCGACCTCAATATGAATCCCGAGGGATATGGCACCATCAATTCGCCTGGCAACGACCCCTATGCGCTCACGGTCGGAGCCATGAATACCATGGAAACGGCGTCCATTCAGGACGACATCATTGCCAGCTACAGCTCCAAGGGGCCGTCCTTCATCGATGACGTCATCAAGCCCGACATCGTGGCGCCCGGCAATCTGGTCACCAGCCTGGAATACCCCCAGGATCCCCTGGCTGACGATAACCCCTCTTTCTACACGTGGTACTCCTTTTATCAAACCCACGGCGCGGAGATACCGTCACAATATTACTTCCCCATGAGCGGCACCAGCATGGCCGCGGGAGTCGTCAGCGGAGCCGTTGCGGATTTGCTGCAGGCTGCACCGAAGCTCACGCCGGATCAGGTCAAGGCGCTCGTCATGGTCAGCGCGGATCGCAGCTATTTTCCGCTGTCCAGCAGCGTTACTGCCGATGGCATTGTTTACAAGGCCAATTACGACGTCTTCACGATTGGCGCCGGGTATCTCGACCTTGCGAACACGGTCAACGCTGCGCTTCAGCACGTTTCGATTCCTGCGGGCACCGCGACGTCTCCAACCGCGGTCTACGATCCGGACACCGGAGATACCACCGCGGTGATCGCTCCCGGCGCTCTCTGGACGACCTCGGGACCGTGGTCGGCAGCGGGAGTGTACGGCAGCCGTGCGTTCGTCAGTTCCGGCAGCGGCAGCGACCCGCTCTGGGGATCGACAGCTCTTTGGGGCAACAACGACCCGAACGGCTTCTCGGAATTGTGGGACTCGACGATCCTCTGGGGCAAGGGCACACCCGAAGCCGCGACCATCCTGTGGGGCAAGAGCGGCACGGACAGCCAAACCATCCTGTGGGGCAAATCGGATCCCGACGATTCAGAAACGTCCGTCCAGTACTGATCGCTGCTGATTGCCGCCCGCCGTCGTCTGCATGCGCTTCGTGCCGAGCCAGTCGGTCAGGTTGTAATGATAGCCCGGACTGGACTGGGTGGACGAGTCGTACGTGGCCAGCAGCCGCCCGCCCGGCGCGTAAACGTTGGTGTGGTTCCATCCGCCCGAGCCGTTCAGTTCGTCGAGCTGCGCATTGCCGGCCGTGAGCACGTAGACGGTCTCCAGAGTTCCGCCCGCGCCGAGCTTGGCCACGCGGTTGCCCTCCGCGTCGTAGACGTATCCGGTGGACTGGCTGTTGACGCTCAGGACGCGGTTGGCCCCGTCGTAGGCGTAGGAATTCAGCCCGTCGAACAGGAGATTGCCGGCCGCATCGTAGGAGTAGCCATCGATGCGGTTCGTGTTGCCGTTGAAGGTGAGAGACGGCTGCGTGGCCCCGCCTGCACCGGTGCCCGTGGCCGTCTGCGACCAGCGGTTGCCGTAGCGGTCGTAGGTCCACGTCAGGTCCATGCCCGCGTCCGGACCCGCGCTTGCGTCGGCGGTGAGCACCCGATTCATGTCGTCATACGTGTAGCTCCACGCGCCCTGCACGGAGTCCGTCATTCCCAGCACGTCGCCTCAATTCGAGGGCAAACCACTTCGATCCTTCGTAACGTGCCACGCAAAGCAGCTCGCAAGCTTCGGGGGAATCCCGGGCGCGTTCCTGAGAGTCCAGATCTTGATTTCGTGTTCCTCGAAGTAAGCGGCAGCCCCGCTCCACATCGTGACCGGAGCGCTGGTCAGCGGATCGTGTGAATAAAACAAGAATTCCTCGTCTGAGGTATACGGTTCCATGTAAAGTATGGTCCAGCCGCGGAATTGAAATCTCTCTAAAACGTCGACCCGGCGCCCTTGCAGATCACTGAGTCTACGAGATAGAACGACCTTATCCGTCTTCGAAAGTTCGCGGTTGATGCCATCACATGGCGATGCGGCCCACGCACGATGTGATAACGAGAAGGCGAAAGACAATATCACGAATGCAGTGAATTTTTTCATTTCTACGGTCCTACGTACCGATACCAGGTTGGTGTGCCGAACCATGAACTTATCGCCGGTCCAAATACAGGTCCCCTATGATGAAATGCAGATCTGGTCCCGTTGAAGGTTAAGCTGATCTGCGCCACCGATCCGGCCGTGCCCGTTGTCTATTGCGACCACCCGTTGCTATAGCGGTCGCGGGTCCAGCTCAAGGCGATCCGGGAATCGGGGCGGGTTCAATTACTTTGACCCTTTAAACCGCGGTCCGATGTGACATACCAAGCAAAGCAAGTGGCAAGCTTTCGCGGAACGCCCGGTACATTTTTGAAGACCCAGTTTCTGACACTCTCCTCTTCAAATGAAGGGGCTGCGCCACCGCCCCACAGTGCAACGTAGCGGCTGCTGGAAGGGTCATGCGAGTAAAAGAGTGAGGCCGCA
>JASHRH010000418.1 GCA_030037475.1 Acidobacteriaceae bacterium | reverse complement strand
CCGGACGCAGTGTGTCGATACGATCCAGGATCGCCCAGGCGTAGTCGCCACCCGGGTCGGCGATCGGAGTGGAAGTCTTCAGCCGCACGTCCTTGGCGAGCAGGCGATCGATGAGGTTCTCCGGCGTGATGCCCGTCGAGCGGCGCGACACGAAGCACATCCGGTTGCGCGCGAAGGCGATGGCTGGAACCACCGTGCGGCCCTCGGCCGCGAGCTTGCTCGGCGAGCCCACATCGGCGGACATGAACAGGTCCGGCGATGCGCCTTTCTCGATCCGCTCGCGCAGGGATCCGGAACCGCCGAAGCTCGATCTCACCTCGACGTGCAGGAGCGGTCCGGCTTCCTTGGCCAGCTCGCTCACCACGCCGCGCAGGCTTCCGGCGGCATAGATCTCGACGGTAACCGACGCAGCATGCGCGGCCGCGCCCCATGCGGCGGCAGCGCACGCAACGACGCAGCTCACCGCCCAAGACGGTCGACTCATCCTATTTCGGGCCATCACTCGATCCTCCGGTGAATTTCTCGTCGTATACTGTAAGATACTACCGTACCCGGCCACTGGATATTGAGTGTCGCGCACCACTCATGCGCGCGCTCATGTCGTTGGGGGATCTCTTCATGATGGCTTTCGCGCGCCTCGGGGGGCGCGCCTCCGGGCGACCCGTTGCCCGAGCTGCGACATTGAGAAGGATGAAAAGGATTGAAGATGAACAAGCACGATCACCGGCTGATTGCGATCCTCGCTTCGTTGACATTCGTTCCGGCCGCGTTCGCCCAGGCTCCGTCGGGCGTCGATACGCAGGCGCAGGGCTCCACCCAGCAGGCCCGGGGGTCCACCAAGGCCCAGGATTCCAGTCAGACGGCGAGGACCACGCAGGGCGTCCTCGTCCAGGGCAAGCGGGAGAGCGACGACTACCGGCCACCCTCGCTCGCGCCGCTCGGGCCGCTCGGCAGCACGCCGCTCATCGACGTTCCGTACTCGGTCTCGGTCCTGCCGGCGAACCTCATCGAGAACATGCAGGCGGTGGACTTCAAGGAGGCCTCCAAGTACCTGCCGCTCGTGTCCTACCAGGAGCAGCAGGGGCCGGACATCCTGCGTCCGATGACCCGCGGCATGGAGGGCGGCAATTTCCAGAACACGAAGATGGACGGAATGACGATGTTCTTCACCGGAACCACGGCGATGGAGCAGTTCGAGGATATCGAAGTGGTGAATGGCCTCTCCGCGTTCCTGTACGGCCCGGCCAATCCTTCCGGCATGTTCAACTTCGTGACCAAGCGGCCCACGGACTACGACCTGCGCGACGTGACGGCCACTTACACGAGCGACAGCATCGGCAGCGGCAAGATGGATCTCGGAGGAATGCTGGACCCTGACGGCATCGTCGGCTACCGCGTGAACATGGTGTACGGCAGCGGCGAGGGCTTCGTCCCCGAGAGCCACGAGCGCCGCACGCTGGCCGATCTCGGCATCGACGTGCATCCGTGGGAGCACGGTGTGCTGCAGCTCAACTACAGCGACAATGTGCTCGATACCATGGGCTTTCCGGGTTGGTTCACCTACTCGGAGAGCATCATGCTGCCTGCGGCGCCCAACCCCCAGCGTGCCGGCTACGGACAGTCCTATGCCGGAGTTTACCTGCGCACCCGGATGGGCGAGGCCCGCTTCCTGCAGGACTTCGGCTCGAATTGGCACCTCGTGGCCGGCATTCTCAACCAGGATGTCCAGCGCGACATCTACACGCCGGTGGACAACCTCACGTCGAACTCGGGCGCGTACACGTCCTCGTTCGCAAACGGCTTCGCGCCCAAGTTCCTGATCACCAGCGATACCGCCTATCTCGACGGGACCTTCGACACCTGGGGCATCGGGCACGATCTGACCATCGGCTCGGCCGGCTACCGGGCCTCGTCGTATTCGGTCAACAATGCGGCCTCGGCCGCCAGCGTGCTGCTCGGCAAGGCCAGCATCGATGATCCGATGATATTCGCGGAGCCCGCCGACGGTCCGCCGGACGTGAGTGCAAGCGATATCCATGATTCGTCCGACACTTACCAGCAAGGCGTGAATGTCGCCGATACCGTCAAGCTCGACGACTACTGGCTGGTGCGCGCCGGTGTCAGCCAGGACTGGTTCCACGTCGACAACTACAACACCAAAAGCATCGAGACCACGGTCTACCAGAACCATGGCCTGAGTCCCACGGGCAGTGTCATCTTCAAGCCTGCCGCCGACATGTCCGTGTACGCGACCTATGCGAGCAGCCTGGAGGCCGGCGACCTGGCTCCCGGCACGGCGGCCAACGCCGGTGTGAGCCTCGCGCCCTACCGCAGCAAGGAGTACGAGGTGGGGTACAAGGCGAACCTCGACGACATCGATCTGACGGCCGCGCTGTTCAGCATCCAGCGCCCGTTCGCAAACACCAATCCCGTCGACAACATCTTCGAGATCAGCGGCGAGCAGATCAACAAGGGGCTGGAGATGTCCGCGATCGGCGAGATCGCCGACGGCCTCACGCTCTACGGCGGCATCACGCTGCTCAATGCGAGGATGCAGAACACACCGCTCGCTTCCACCGACGACAAGCTCTACGTGGGCACCCCGAAGGTGAAGGGCAACATGCTGTTCGAGTACAAGATCCCCGGAATCGCAGGGCTCGTGGCGACCTTCGATTACCAGTTCTCCGGGGTGCGGCCGGCCGACGACACCAACACGTCCTGGGCGGCCGGCTACAACCTGTTCGACGTGGGCACGCGCTACAGCTCGGAGATCTTCGGCAAGCCCGTCACGTGGCGACTGTCGGTGAACAACGTGACAGACCGGCACTATTGGTCGACGATCGAGCCCAGCGACATCACCGGCGCCAACTCCGGCAGCCTCGTGGCCCATCTGGGCGCGCCGCGCATGGTGCTGGCATCGGTCACCATGCAGCTGTGACGGGCTGCGCCGGGCGCCGTCGACTCGGATAGGCGGTGCAGAGGCAATTGTCGCTTGGTGGAGGAAGCCCGCGAAGTCGCGGAGGCGGTCTACTGCGCCGAGGACGCGTTCGTGGCGGAGACCGATGGGTCGAGCTGCAGCGCTCGGCGCCGGTCCTTTGCCGCATCGACAGAGCGTCCGAGCAGCTCTGCGGCGAGCGAGCGGTTGAACAGCACCACCGGCTG
>JASHRH010000417.1 GCA_030037475.1 Acidobacteriaceae bacterium | reverse complement strand
GGCATGCCGGAAATTGTCGTGAACCGCGCATTCCCCGCTTCGTCCCGGTTGACGCCCGTCGCCGCGCCCACGGGCTGCTCCGGATTCTTCCTGAGCGCCGGCTCCAGCGTCTCCCGCTCCCAGCGCCGCTCCTCCGCAGACGGATGGCGCCCTTCCGCTCCTTTAATGGCGGGGATCTCGCGAAGATTGGCTGCTTTCTTGGCCATAGAACGCTACAGCATAGGCGCGGTCATGGATTGGAGGCAAGCCGGACTCGATATCTCTATTGACGGGCCGGCCAAATTTCCATCGCAAACTCGCGATAACTGTGGATCAGCTCGAAATCCCTCCGGTTCGAAGTAACCAGACGAAGTCCGTGATCGCGAGCGGTTAGCGCAATCAGGACATCGAAATGCATCTCTCGAAGCCGAGATGGCTCGACACCGCGGTCCTTCCGAATACTCGCCAGCACTCGCCCCGAATCGAGCCAGTTCTCTTCGGTCGGAACCAGGATCGGGCTGCCCTCTTCCAGTTCCAGCAGGTACTCGCGTTCCGCAGCCGATCCAGCTCCCCGCCACAGTTCGGACATCACCACCGCCGAAAGGCGTATCGATCCCGCCAACGAACGTATTCGCTCCCGATAGCAATCAGTTCGGAGTTGGTCGACGAGAACCGATGTGTCGAACAGGACGAGGCTACTCATCGAGGCCGGCGAAATGAAGCTTTCCACCGTTCTTCAGCATCAGTCGCTTGAACTTTTCTGTCGCCACTAACTCGCGCAGAGCGGTATGCACAGCCTCCGTTCTGGACTTCACGCCCAGCAGCTTCGCCGCCTCGTCCGCAAGCTTCGTGTCCAGTCGAATGGATGTCATCCGCGTGGCCATCCTGTCACCCCGTATATATCTTACACCGTTTCTATATATACGTCGCGCCCTGTCCCCTCGTCTGCTCCCACGCCTTCGCATACTTCCAGCTGACGTACGCCGAATGGTACAGATGCAGCAGCAGCCCTTCGCGACCGTCCAGAAACCCGAGCCGCAGAAAGTAGTTGTATTCGAACGTCGCCACTGGCGTCAGATACACGTTCCACACGAATGCTGCCCAGTTCCGGCTCGTCTTTCCCCTCGCGACCGCCCGCTGCGCACCCAGCGCGCTGTAGCGGTTCATGTGCTCCAGATATTCGTCCAGCGTCGGATACGCGTGGTGCAGCAGGAATCTCTTCAGCCTTCCAGTCCGGCCTGGGCAATTGGCAGTCTCATGCACCGCGCGCTCCTCGAAAGCCGCCGCGCCGCGCCGAAACAGCCGCAGCTTTGGATCCGGCCAGTAGCCTCCGTGCCGTATCCACCGCCCCAGAAAAAAATTCCGCCGCGGCAGATAATAGGCATCGCACTCCGGACCCTCGCTCAGCAGCGCCTGAATCTCCGCCGCCAGCTCTGCGCTCACTTCCTCATCGGCGTCCAGCGCCAGCACCCAATCGCCGGTGCACTTCGCCAGCGCCGAGTTTTTCTGCGCCCCGAATCCTTTCCACTCCTCCACAAAAAACCTCGCTCCGAACTCACGCGCAATCTCCGCCGTCCGGTCCGTCGATCCGCAATCGACGATCACAATCTCGTTGGCCCAACGCACGCTCGCGAGCGTCCGCCTGAGGTTCGCTTCTTCGTTCTTCGTGATCAGCGCCACCGACAGCTTCAGGCTCATAGGCTTTCTGGAATTCCGGATTGTCCGAAGTTTAACAAGATGGGTTGCCTGACCGGTTTCCCTGATCTCCGATTCATCGAATTGTCAGCCGCATTTCACGCAACTCCGGAACAACTGAGTCAGACTCTGCCTGGATCAAACCTCAGGGACCGGAGCCCCGGCGGATGCCCTCACCCGGACAACTCGTTTCCGCTCTCCTGGCCGCCATCCTCGCCCTGCCTCTCGCCGCGCAGCAGTCGAAACCAGTGCCGGAACCCGCTCAGCAGCTTGCCCGCGACGTCATCTGGAACGAACTCCATGAGCGCGACCGAGCTAACCGCTGGGAGTATCTCAGCACCCGCACCATGGCCGGCCAAACCCTCCTGCGCGAGCGGATCGAAACCAGCGACGGCCCCGTCTCCCGCGTCCTCGAGCGTAACGGTGCGCCCCTCACCTCTGCCCAGCAACAGCGCGAAGCCCGTCGCATCGACACTTATATTCACGATCCCTCAGCCATCGCTCGCAAGCAGCGCGGTCAACAGCAGGACGAGGTGCGCCTGGCCTCTATCCTGCAGATCATCCCCCAGGCGTTTCTGTTCCAATACGAGGGCTTGCCCTCCGGCGGCATCGCGCGTCTCAGCTTCCGTCCCAATCCCGCCTTCGTTCCCTCCGGATACGACGCCCGCATCCTCCATGCCCTCGCCGGCACCATGACGCTCAACCTGCGCTACAAGCGACTGATCGACATCCGCGGCGTGGTCTCGCAGTCCGTCGACATTGGCTACGGCTTGCTCGGCTCCGTAAACCCCGGCAGCACCTTCGAGATTCATCGCTGCCAGGTGAGCCCCACCCTCTGGCAGACCGACCTGGTGGATGTGCATGTGCGCGGCAGATTTCTGATGTTGAAGTCGGTCAGCAAGGATGAGCACGAGGCACGCTCCGATTTCCGTCCTGTGCCTCGGAACACGACCCTGGAGCAGGCTGACCGCCTGCTCCGTCAGGCCGCCGCCGATCATGCGCTTCAGGCGCAGCTCGGCGTCACGGCTGGCGCACAACAGTCAGCTGCTGTCGCGAGCGCTGGCGTCAGTTCAGACCCGTAGACCGAGGGCCCGGGCCGTGGCGATCGCTTTTCGAGTGCTTCATCCGTTCCTGCGGTGTGGGCTGCTGCATTCTCCCCATTCCTCGGAACAGAAAGACCAGTCCCAGAAGTACCACCACAATCAGAATGCAGGCCAGAAAAACCATAACCGCCTCTATCAGTTGAGAGGTTGCCAGCGCCCATGGAGGTTATCTCGTCTCGCCGGGCCAGCCGTTGAGATTAGCCCACGATTCCGGGTCGGCGCCGCGTCTGTTGCGAACGAGAGCAGGTCGATCAGCGCCCTGAACACCAGCTTTAACCTGAGCCTCGCTGCTGGAAACCCGGCGGGCTCGCTGCACAGGGTTCACATTCGGCTTCGGGGTCAGAAGCCCAAAATGCGCGCGACGGCAGTTCGCTGACCCGCTCGGAATGAGTGCCGCGTGCGATTTTTCTTCTTCAATAAATATTGAGATTCAGAATGGAATATCGTCATCCGTGATTTCCGTCGACTGCACCAGATCGTCGCCGTGCGCCGGAGTCCGCTGATCGTATTGTGAGCCGCCGCGCGACCCACCGCCCGACTCGCCATCGCCCCGACCCGAGAGCAGCACCAGATCGTTCACCACAATCTCCGTCCGATACCGCTTCTCCTTTGTCTCCTTATCTTCCCAAGAGCGCGTCTGGATCCGTCCCTCGATGTACAGCTTCGATCCCTTCTTCACATAATCGCGAATGATCTCTGCCGTACGCTGGAACGCCACCAGATTGTGCCATTCCGTGCGATCCGTCCAGTTGCCACCCTGGTCCTTCGTCCGGTCAGTCGTCGCCAGCGAGAAGCTGGCAACCGCGTTGCCGTTCGCAGCAAACTTGATCTCCGGATCTTTCCCCACATTCCCCACCAGAATGACTTTGTTCACGCTTTTCGCCATGACCTTCCCCCAATCCCATCGAGAATAGCAGAACCCCTGCGGCGCATTGCCGGTCGGGCCTGTCCGTCACATTACCGCCGGAATCCTGCTCGACCCATATCTGCGGGCCGCTCTTCAGCGCACTCCGTCCTCACGTTCAGCCTCAGGGCCGCCCCTCACACCGGCGACGTCAAACCGCCGAATTGATCTGCTCGATCAATTCCTCCGCCGTCTTCACCGGCGGCAAACACGAGGTTCCCCGGCACACAAGCGCCATCGCATTTTCACCAACCCCTGGTAAATTGGGCAGCGTGTCCGCCAGTACCGGCGGCAGCCGATTCGCCGTCACCTGATCCGGCCTCAGCAAGAGCACCGCCTTGTTGACCGCATACCGCGCATTCGCTATCGCCGCCAGACGCCGCGCCGCATCGCCTTCGCCGACGATCGTCACCTGAATCGGCGGCAGCAGCAATCGTTGCAGCACCAGCCCGTAGCTTCCCGCGAACAGCCCGTAGTGCTCAATCACTCCGGCAAACGCCGTCAGCGTCGCCTCCGCCTTCTCGCGAAAGTCGTTCCGTCCACTCAGCGCCTCCAGACGCAGCAGCGCCGCCGCCGCTGTCGCATTGCCCGCCGGAGTCGGCGAGTCCTGCATCGGTTTTCTTCGCGCCTTCAGTGCGCCCAGCTTCTCGCTGTTCTCCTGCGCCGTATCGAAGAACCCGCCGTTCTCCGCATCGTAAAACCGAGCCACCATCGCCTCAGCCAACTGCATCGCGCGGTCGTAATGCCGCCGCTCGCCCGTCGTTTCCCATGCATCCACGCACGCGTGCGTCAGTAGCGCATAATCGTCCAGCACGCCGGCGACCCGCTTCGCCGCTCCGGACTGGTCCGGATACGCAATCACATGCGCCAGTCCTGCCTCCGGCGTCCATCCCTCCGCCCAAATCCTCTCCAGCGTCTTCAGCGCAAACGCCCGCGGAGCCTCCAAATCCAGCACCCGCGCCGCGTCCAGATACGCCGACACCGCCATCGCATTCCAGCTCGTGTAGATCGTCCTGTCGATGAACGGCATCGGCCGCTGCAGCCGCTCCGCATACAGCTTCCGCTTGGCGCTCTCCAGCAGCGCCTCCATTTCGCCGGCAGCGGAGTCGCGAAGCGGATCGCCGGGACAGCCTGCCCTGAGCTTGTCGAGGGGGCCAGTCCCGCGCTTCACCCGCGCCGCCACCTGCTCCACGGTGAAATTCCGATGCAGCACGTTCCTCTTCGGATCATGCTGCATGTCGCCCAGTTCCCCGATGTCGTAGTAGACCTCGGCAACGGCCATTTCCCCCGGCGTCAGCACGGCCGCGGCTTCTTCGCGTGTCCACGTGAAATAGTCCCCATCGTCGTCCAGCGAAATATCCGCGTCCTGCGACGCGTAAAAGCCGCCCCACTCCCGATCGCTCAGCCACTCGTCCATCCAGCGCAGAATGTCCTGCGCCGTCTCGGCGAAC
>JASHRH010000416.1 GCA_030037475.1 Acidobacteriaceae bacterium | reverse complement strand
CTCTGCTGAGGAGCCTATCGACGGGGCAGGTGAGCGTCATCACTGAGGGCGGAAAAGTCGCAGGAGTTGTTTCAAAACGATACGGCCATTCTGGGCGCTCCCGAAATGAAATGCGCCTTCTGCATACCAGAGGGGTTTGGCGGCGAACTGGACCTGACGGGATGTGGTTGAGGTGCCGGTGATGACGCTGGCAGTTGGAGATACGCCGGAGAGCGTGAAGACTCAATGCAGATGAAATCATTATCAACGATACGATTCGGGTTGCAGAGATTCCGGAAGGATTGTTCAGGACCGGGCGAGAAATCGTCAGCGCACGACGCCCACAGCGGATTCGGGCCAGTAGATGAAGTCGGCTTTGCCGTAGATCAGGTCGCGGTCGACCGGGCCAAAGGAGCGGCTGTCGCTGGAGACGGAACGGTGGTCGCCCATGACGAAGTACTCATCCGGCGGGACGACGAGCGGCGGCATGGAACGTGTATCGCGATAGCGCAGGGGAACATAAGGCTCGTACAACGGCTTTCCGTCAATGTAAACCTTGCCATCAAGAATGGAGACGGTGTCGCCGGGAAGGCCGATGACGCGCTTGATGTAACTTTTCCGCAGGTCGAGAGGGTAGTGGAAGACAACAATTTCGTCGCGCTGGATCTTCTCGAAGTGGAAGAAGAATTTGTTAATGAAGAGACGATCCTGATTGCGCAGCTCGGGGGCCATGCTGGTGCCCTCTACGCGCACCGGCTGATAGAGGAAGGTGACGATGAGAACGGAGGCAACGGCGGCGATCGCAATGTCGCGCAGCCAGGCCAGGAGAATGGTTTTCCGCAACAGAAGAATCCTCACGTCTAACTACAGCCGAGGCTGCCAGCGGGACAGAGCATGCGGGGCCGCAGACGCGGCTTTGCCAGTATCGTATTGGGCTGCGCGCTCGCGGGCACCAGGGCGGACGAGCCGCTCAGGTTGGATGGCTGGAGAAGCAGTGGACGCTGTAGAACCATTTCCACTTTGGTTCCTTCGGGAATATTCACGTCGGCCTTGTGGGTGAAGAGGGCGACGACGCCCGCCGCGGCAAGACCAGCACCGGCGCCTTCCAGTCCCCCGGCCAGCGGATGTCCGGAGTCGAGCCTGCCGACAGAGCCGATGGTGGAACCGGTTGGCACCGCGATCTCAGCGGTTTCCGCCGCGTTGCGGCCCTTGTTGCTGCCGCCGTCCTGCTCGATCGTGCCTTCGTTGCCTTTCACGGTCTGGTTCCTGGCGCCGGGCAGATCCCTCACAATGCCCGGGACATCGACAACGGAGCCATTGGGAAAAATGATGGTCGTGAAATGCATGTTGAGCTGAGCATTGCCGTGGATGCGGCCCGGGTGCACGACGCTGTCCACTACGCCCTGGACGTAAATACCGGCGGGAATGACGACCCGGCTGCCGACGACCACGGGAAAGATGGAGGAGAGATAGACGCCATCGCCAGGCTGCGCACTTTTCGTATTGACCGCGCTGCGAAGCTCGAGGAGGATGCGCGTTCCGGCGGGAACGAGGATGGTGTTGGGCGACTGCGTAGCGGCGGGCGGAGCAACAGCCGCCGGAGCTGGGGTTGCAGATGGCTGCGTGGGTGCGGGAGTGGTTTGTGCCGCAGCGGCCAGGCTGGCGGCGAGCAGAACCGGGATGAGCCTGAAGCGATGCATCGGCATGGTGCCCTCTCAGGAGCCCTGTCTCCATTCTGCCTGAAATCCGGAGATCTGCCCGCCCTGTGAGGCAGGGAATTCTGTCGTTGGACGCGAAGGGACTCGCAGGGGTGAGCAGAGCCGGGGCTTCGGTATCCGCGTCAAGCCTGCCGGAACAGTCGGGAGCTAATTCCTGACGCGCACCTTCGGCTCGACGGACATGCCAGGGCGCAGGAGGTGGTCTTTGTTTTGTTGGTCCAGATCCTTCTTCGTCAGGTTGATGCGGACGGGGACACGCTGGACGACTTTGACATAGTTGCCGGTGGCGTTCTCGGGCGGGAAGAGACTGAGCATGGAGCCGGTCGCGCCGCCGATCTGGGCCACGGTGCCCTTGTAGTCGCGGTCGTAGGCATCCACGTGAATCGCGGCGAGCTGGCCGACGCGCATGTGCTGGAGCTGGGTTTCCTTGAAATTGGCGGTGATCCAGACGTCGTCAAGCGAAACGAGGGTCATGAGCGCCTGACCGACCGAAACGTTCTGGCCGGGCTGAACACTCTTGGTCGTGACGATGCCGGAGGTCGGTGCGTGAATCTGGCAGTACTCCAGGTTAAGTTTGGCCTGGGAGAGCGCGGCGCGCGCCTGATCGACCTGGGCCGCAGCCTGATCGGCTTTTGCCTTGTAGATCGCCACCTGGCGCGGGCCGGTGCGCGCGTACTGGAGAGAGGATTGCGCCTGAGCGACGCGATCGCGCGCCATGCGGACGGCATCCTGGGCGGCGACGACATCGGCCTGCGCTTCATCGACCGCGGCTTTGTCGGCGGTAGCCGTAGCGACGGCGGCATCGAACTGCTGTTTCGAGATCACGTCGTTTTTCACAAGCGGGGTATAACGCTCGACATCGAGCTGTGCCTTTTGCCACGTGGCCTGAGCCGCGATGACCTTCGCCTGATCGGCCTTGAGCTCGTTCTGAGACTCGGTGACGCCTTCCTGGGCGCTGGTCACATCCACGCCGGCATTGTGCAGGATGGTTCCGGTGTTGGTGGTGAAGACGGGCACGTTGACGCGGGCGGCTTCGTAATTGGCTTCGGCCGATTCGAGATTGGCTTCGGCCTGGCTGAGGGCCGTCTCGTAATCGCTGGGATCGAGCTGGACAAGCAGCGTGCCGGCCTGAACGTACTGATTCTGGTTCACGTAGACGTCCTGCACGTGTCCGGCAATGCGAGCGCTGATCTGCACGATGTTGCCGTCCACCTGTGCGTCGTCGGTGTCCTCGTAATAGGTGGAATGCCACCACCACAGCAGCGCACCCACCACGAGGAGCGCGACGACGCCGATGATGATGAAGCGGCGACGCGGCCGGGACCGGGGTTCCTCCGGCTGATCGTCGGCAATGTCTTGTCTGGACTGCTCGGTCGTCTGCTCCGCCACGGTCACTTTCCTCCCAGGTAATCCTTGTAGTCGCTCTGTGCCACGCCGAGGGCGCGGGCCAGCGATAATTTCGCCATGTTGTGCTGGTACAAGGCTGCCACGTACTGTTCGTTGGCCTGCGCGACGGACTGCTGCGCCTGGCTGACAGCCAGATTATCCGAAACGCCGGCCTTGTAGCGCTGCTGCGCCTCGCTGAGCGCTTCGCCGGCCAGCTGGACATTGCTGCGAGCCACGTCGACTGACTTCTCTGCAGCCTGGATGTCGAGAATGCTGTCGCGCACGTCGGCGGCAATTTGCCCGCGCAGATCGCTGAGGCGTGCGGTCTCCTCATCGAGTTGCGCCTGCGCCTGCTTTGCGTCGCCACGGAGCTTTCCTTCCTCAAAGAGAGGAACATCGAGCGAGCCGACGGCGTCGCCGGTGCCGTGCGAATGCGCGGGATTGATGCCGATGTCGCCGTAATCGCCGGAAAAGCTCACGGTGGGCAGCCGCTCGTCGGTGGCCGCTGCGCGTGCGCGCTTCGCCGCGGCAACCTGCTGCTCCAGAGCTTTGAGATCGGGGCGGCTGGCGAGAGCTTCCTGAACGGCCTGATCGGCGTTGAGATGATCGAGAGGAGCGTAAGGCTCGATGTCGCTCAGCTCGAATTGCTGCTCGAGGGGCAAGCCGATGGCGCGCGCGAGCGCGATCTTGTCTTTCGCCCAGGCATTCTTCGCGGCGATCAGCGACTGCTCCTGGGTTTGGTAATCGACACGGGCCCGCAGCTCGTCGAGGAGCGGGGCGACGCCGGCCTTATGGTTCTCGACTGCCTGATCGAGCGAGACGTTGGAAGTATCGACCTGGGCCTGCGTGGCCTGAATGCGGGCGGCATCGGCGATGACCGTGAGATAGGCGTTGCCGACGGTGAGGACGACCATGTCGCGCGCGTCCTCGACGGAGAGATTCGCGGCGCGGAAGTCGTGCTTCGACGCGAGATAATTCTGGAGGGCCGACAGATTCAGCAGCGACCAGTCCAGCGAGCCGCGGATATCGGTGTAGCCGTAAGGTCCGATGATGGTGGGGAATCCTGGAATGCGCAGACCTTCCGCCTGGAGGTCGGATTCCTGGTCGGCTTCGGTGATCTTACCGGTCGCCGCAGGCAGCAGCGACTGCAACTCTTCGAGCCGCGAAGCGCGCGCCGATGGGATGTTCTGGCTGGTAAGGATGAGGCCGAGGTTGCAGCGAAGGCCGCGCTGGATCGCGTCGCTGAGCGAAAGCTGGAGCACGCCGGGCGTGACCTGCCGGCTGCTGACGCTGCCCTGATACGTGGACGTGTCGATTTGCGGCTGCGGAATCTGCACGGGCGCGGCGGGCGTGGCAACACTGCCGGTCTGCGCCGGTGCCTGAGCCAGAGCGGAGACTGAGGAAGCGAGCAACAGAGCCAGCAGGAGGGCAAGATGCCCTGCGCACAGTCGCCGGGATCGAGCGGCGGTCGTCTTTGGTACAGGGTCAGGCCCTTTCGTCAGAAACTCAGGCAAACGTCACTCCCGGCTCGGCGTATGTGCTTTGGATGCAGCCTAAAGACAAAAAATTCAGAAGAATCGCTCTTCTAAGAGTAGCGGAAGCGCGGGGACCTCAGCCGGGAAAAAGGTAACACCCCGGGCACGCCGGTTCCTGTCATCCGACCGGATTCACCAGTGCGCCAATGCCGTCGATGGCGATGCGAATGATGTCGCCATGGTGCAGCGTGAAGGAATCGGGCGGGACCACGCCGGTTCCGGTAAGCAGAAATGCGCCGAAGGGGAAGGTCTGGTCGCGATAAAGATAGCTGGCCAGTTCCTCGGGACGGCGCTTCATCTGTGCCAGCGTGGTGACGCCGGTGAATGCCGCGGCGCCGCTGCGCTCGACGGTCAGCGATATGCGCGTCTCCGGCGGGAGAGGTTTCTGAGTGATCAGGATGCCAGGGCCGAGTGCGCAACTTCGGTTGTAGACCTTGGCTTGGGGCAGGTACAGCGGATTTTGGCCCTCGATGTCGCGGGAGCTCATGTCGTTGCCGGCGGTATAGCCCACGATGCGGCCTTTGGGGTCGATGAGCAGCGCAAGCTCCGGTTCCGGCACGGACCAGGTCGCGTCACTCCGAATGCCGACGGCGCTGCCTGGGCCGACAACTTTGTGTGGCATGGATTTGAAGAAAAGCTCCGGGCGCTCGGCAGAGTAAACGCGGTCGTAGAAGTCGCCGCCGCCGGCGCTCTTCGATTCCTCCATGCGTGCGGCGCGGCTGCGCAGGTACGTGACACCCGCGGCCCAAACCTCCTGGCTGCCGATGGGCGGGAGAAGCTTCGCTTGATCGATGGCCGCAGCTGTCTGCTCATTACGGGCGATTTGCGCCAGCTGATCGTGGAGATGATCGAGGATGATCAGGTCGTCAAGGGAATTTTCGGGAACGGAATAGAAGTGCTGGTCCTGTTCGAGGATCAAACCGTCGCGCGTGCGATAGAGAATCACAGAGTCTCTCCAGAAAGCGTTGTGGGTGATGGCTCGGCTGATTTGCCCTGCGCGGTGAGCCGCGTAACAATCGCATCCACATCGTAAACGCACCCGCCCCAGATGCCGCCGCTGGCTGCGACGAGAGCTGCCCAGAGGCGTGTGTCGGCGGGAAGGTCGGGATGCGGGCGCAGGTCAGCGCGTGGTGAGCGCGCAGCGAGACGGCGAGCGCCTTCTTCGGGAGAGAATTGCTCGCCGGTTTCGGCGACGAGGTTGACGGATGCTTCCAGGCGCTGGCGATCGATACGGATCTCGATGATGTCGCCGTCGCGGAGCTTGCCGATGGGACCGCCGTCAAGCGCTTCGGGCGAGATGTGCCCGATGCACGGGCCGGTGGAGACGCCGCTGAAGCGGCCGTCGGTAAGAAGAGCGACGTGGCGGCAGTGAGGCAGGGCTTTGAGCGCTGCGGTGATCTGGTAGATCTCCTGCATGCCCGCGCCGGCGGGGCCGCAGCAGGTAAGCACCATCACGTCGTTGGGAGCGATGTGGCCCTGTTTGATGGCTTCGATCGCGTCGGATTCAGTGGTGAAGACGCGCGCGGGGCCACGATGGAAGAAGACGCCATCCTCGCCGATGAGGGAGGGATCAATGGCGGTGCTTTTGACCACGGAGCCTTGAGGCGCAAGATTGCCAGTCGGAAAGCAAATGGTGGACGTGAGGCCGCGCTGGCGGGCGCGATCGGGCGAGAGGATGACGTCACCGGCATCGATGCCATCGCGGTCGAAGAGATTCTTTTTAAGGGCCTGGCGGCGCGGGCTCTGCTCCCACCAGTCGAGACATTCGCCCAGGGAAATGCCTGCGGCGGTCAAGACGTGCGTATTGAGGAGGCCCGCGCGGCGCAGGTGCAGCATGACCTCCGGCACACCGCCGGCGAGAAAGACCTGAACGGTGGCGAAATTGCGCGGGCCATTGGGCAGAGCGTCGACGAGGCGCGGGATCTCGCGATTCACGCGCATCCAGTCGGCGATACTGGGGCGCTGGAGTCCTGCTGCGTGGGCGATGGCGGGCAGATGGAGGAGGAGGTTTGTCGATCCGCCGAAGGCAGCGTAGACGACCATGGCGTTTTCCAGTGCGGCCTGGGTGAGGATCTGGCGGGTGCCGATCTTCAGAGCGCGCAGACGCAACAGCGCCGACGCGGAGCGGCGGGCAGCATTAAGCCAGACGGGCTGACCGGAGGGTGCGAGCGCGGTGTGCGGCAGGGCAAGGCCGAGGGCTTCGGCAACGACCTGCGAGGTGGCGGCGGTGCCGAGAAACTGACAGCCTCCACCGGGTGTGGCGCAGGCGCGACAACCGGCTTCGGCGGCATAGTCGAGAGTGATTTGCCCCTGCGCGAAGCGCGCGCCGATGGACTGGACGCGGCCCGCGTCTTCGCCCTGCTCAGGCAGGAGCGTGACGCCGCCGGGAATGAGCACTGTGGGGAGGTCGCCCGCGGATGCGAGCGCCATGAGCATCGCCGGCAGCCCCTTGTCGCAGGTGGCGATGCCGAGCACGCCGGCGCGCGTGGGCAGCGAGCGCATGAGCCGGCGCAGAACGATGGCCGCGTCGTTGCGGTAAGGGAGGGAGTCGAGCATGCCGGTGGTGCCCTGAGTGCGGCCGTCGCAGGGATCGGTGCAGGCTCCAGCGAAGGGGACCGCGCCGAGGGATTTCAGCGTGCGCGAGGCTTCGGCAACGAGAAGGCCGACCTCCCAGTGGCCGGTGTGGAAGCCGAGCGCGATGGGCGTACCATCTTCGGCGCGGAGACCACCGTGCGTGGAGAGGATGAGGACTTCAGGGCCGAGGAGATTCGCGGGCTCCCAACCCATGCCGACGTTCTGGCTGAGGCCAAAGAGATTGCCGGAGGGCTGAGTGAGGAGCATTTCCGGTGTGAGCGGCAATGCGCCTGCGGGGCCCGGCGCATGCGTGGTAACGGCAGCGAGATCCAGGTCGCTGGATTCCAGAACGTCAGCGGTGGAGAGGGGGTTCATTGCGCGTCGAACTCAACCCTGTTTTCTGCTGCCGGATCGTTCTGCGCGAAGCGCGTCTGCCCGGACGGCCGGTCTCCCAGCAGAACCGCGCCGGAGAGGATGAGAGAAAACGACATTAGGAGAAATCCTGCTTGGGAGCCGCCGGTGAAGGTGCGGAGCAAGCCCACACCCCAGACACCGAAGAATCCGCCGAGCGCGCCGCAACTGTTGATGAGCGCGATGGTCTCGCCGGCGACACTCTTCGGCAGCATCTCCGGGATCATGGCGAAGAACGGGCCGTAGGGTGCATACATGCAACTGGCGGCGATGATCAGGCACACATAGGCGAGGCCGAATCCATGGCCGAGCGTGAAGAACGAACCGGCCAGCGCGATGCCGGCCAGCATGAGGATGGGCCAGACGAATTCGCGGCGGCGCAAGCTGCGGTCGGAGAAATGGGAGACGAACAGCATCAGCAAAACCGCGGCCAGATAGGGGACTGCGGACAGCAGGCCGGTGATGTCGATGGCGGTCCTGGTTGCATTACGAATGACGACCGGGAGCCAGAGGACGAATCCATAAATGCCGAGGCTCCAGAAGAAGTAGTTGATGCAGAGGCGGATGACGTTGCGATCGCGGAAGGCAACGCGGAGGTTTGCCATGCGCGGCAGGTGCTGCTGCTCATTGTCGAGAGCGGATTCGAGCTCCGCACGAGCAGCGGCGCCGACCCAGGAGACCTCTCGGGGAGTGTCGCGTACAAACGCCAGCCAGAAGCCGCCCCAGACGACGGCGACGGCGCCCTCGATGATGAAGGCCTGCTGCCAATTCGTTGCGCGGATGAGGAATCCGGTGGCAGCGGACATCCAGAGAACGGTGACGGGGTTGCCGAGCATGAGGAGGGTATTGGCGCGGGAGCGCTCGGCGCTTGTGAACCAGTGAGTGAGTACGATCAGCAGCGCGGGAAAGACGAAGCTCTCGGCGACGCCGAGCAACAGACGATCGGCGGCGAGCAGCCAGAACGTGCGGATGACGCCGGTGAGCGCGGCGAAGGCTCCCCACGCGACGAGCGCCAGAAAGATGAGCAGACGCGCGCTGTAGCGGCGGACGAGGATGACGCCGGGAACCTGGGGCAGGAAGTATCCGAGGAAGAAGAGCGCGCCGAGGAGGTCGGTGCGATAGCCGCTGATGTGCAGGGTTTTTGCCATGCCCGCGGCCGCGCCAAAGCCAAAATTGGCGCGATCGAGATAGGCCAGGCTGTAGGTGATGAAGACGGCGGGCAGAATGCGCACCCATCGCTTGCGCAGATCGTCCTGGGTAGGAGTTGAGTTCTGCATGGGGCGCGCCGTTCGCGCCATTATAGGCCGAGGGGATCGACGGGTTCCGGTTCGAGAACCGTGCCGTCGAAGACGACGATCTTTGGTTTGCGAAGATTTGCGATGGTTGCGAGCGGCGAGTGACGCGTGAGCAGGAAACGGCTGAGGAAGCCGGGACGAATCTGGCCAAAGTTGTCGCGAAAGGCGAGACGCTGCGATGGAGCACCGGTGGCGGCATGGAGAACGGCGAGCGAACTCAGGCCTGCTCGCTCCATCAGCTCCAGCTCATCGAGCAAACCGAGACCATGCGGCACGTCCCAGGAGCCGGCATCGCTGCCGGCGAGGATCATCACACCGAGCTGATGGGCTTGGGTCAGGCTGGCAGCGTGCTGGTCGAGGATGCGGCGAAGATTGGCTCGCGTCTTCGCATCCCGGCCCAGGAGCGTGCCATGGTCGAGTTGCTTTTGTACGGGGGCGAAGGTAGGAACCCATGCGATTTGCCGGTCGCGCATCTGCGCGAGCTGATCGTCGGTGATGAAGAAGCCATGCTCAATGGAGTCAACGCCGCCCGCAATCACGCGCTCGATGCCGAGCTCGCCGGAGGCATGCGCGAAGGTTTGTTTACTCAGGGAGCGGGCTGCTGCGGCGAACTCGGCAATTTCCCTCGCGGTGAATTGCGGCTGACCGGTGACTGCGCCTGCCTTGAAATCGATGATGCCGGTGGCGATGAGCTTGATGCGGTCTGCGCCGGCGTGCACGCGAGCTTCGACGCAGGCGCGAGGCGAAGGGAAGTCCTCCAGCGGCTCGCCCATGAAACTGCCGTAGCGGCTGCGGCGATAGATGGCCGCGCCGGGGCTATCTAAATATGGCATGAGCGGACGCTCGGAACTCCGGTCGAGTCGACTGAGGGCCAGTCCGACGCCATGACGATCACCGGCATCGCGCACCGCGATTACGCCAAGGCGGACGAGCTTATCGAGACGGGCGCGGGCGAACTGGAGCAGAGTTTCCGGCGACTGCTTCAGGTGAGCGGATCGTTTCTCTGCGTCGAGTTCGCCACCTTCGAGAAAAAGATGCGCGTGCGCCTCGATCAATCCTGGAAGCAGTGTGTGCGCGGGAAGGTCCGCGTCGGGCGCGCTCCGGGAAGGAGCCAGCAACGCAGCCGGTGGGGAATCGGCGCCAGCGTAGAGAATGCGGTCCTGATCGTAGACGATGTGCGCGTCGTGGAGGGGAGGATTGGCTGATCCGTCGAGGAGGGTGCCGACGCGCAGCCACACATGGCGATCGCCCGTTGCGGCGGGGATCGCTGTGTCGGGATCGGGTTGCGCCGTCATGTCAGAAATCGGCCGCCTGGGCTTCGTGGCAGACGGCCATGATGGCTTCGACCTGGCGGAATCCGGCGATTTCGTGCGTTTCGCCCTCGCGCGGGCGGCCCTCCTCGAGCGCTTCGCGCAGCTTTGCCACCATCGGATGGTCGTGTGGCAGCGGCGCAGGGGATTTTTCCGGATTGGCGATGGCAAAATCCAGGCCAGCGCCGGTGCCGAGGGTCAGATACGCCTTCTCCAGTTCCACGCGCACGCCTTTGGGCGTACCCCATGCGAAATTGGAGAGGCCCACGACCATGTGAACGCCCTCGAAATCGGGATCGGCACGGATAAGGCGCATGGCGTCAAGGCCGATGTTGACGAGGCCGTAGGTGTCGGCGCCCACCGGGGCGAGGCCTGGATCGATGAGGATCTGGTCGTTGCGGCGTCCGGCCTTCACGGCCAGCAGCTCGACGAAGTGCTTTGCGGCGCGGTGTGCGTCCTGGGGGTTCATGCACTGCGCGGTGCCGCCGGGAGCAAAGGTTTCCGAGGCCATGACGACGACCATCGTGTCGAACTCGCGCACCAGGTCGATCATTTCGTCGAGGCGTTCGCGCGAGGCGGCGATGGAGTTCAGAATGGGCGCGCCACCCTTCGTCCGATCGTAGCTTTGGAGCGCGACGCGGTGGTACTCCACCCAGGGATTGTCGAAACAGATCGGCGCGGAGGTGACTTCCTGGATGGCGGGAACGACTTCGGGAAGGAATGCGAGCATCTCCTCGCGGCGGACCTGGAGGGCCTGTGTGCCGTCCAGATTGAGGTCGAGATACTCGGCGCCACCATGGACCTGAAGCTGCGCGAGCGCCTGGTAGCCCTTCAGATCGCGGTTCACGAAAGCCTTGCGCGCTCGGGCGTAGGAGTTATTCATCAACTCGCCGATGATGTGCAGCGGTCGGTTCATGATTTGGAGATTCCTTCTCTGGGAGCTGCTGAATTCGTGCCGGTTGCCGCGTCGCGCTTCGCGGTGTGATCGCGCCCCAGCCAGTTGTTAGCCCAGGCGGAGGTTCGCCGCAAGCCCTGGTTCTGCACGACGGGCGCGTGTTCAAGCAGGGAATCCTCGCGGCCATCGTGGCGAAGGCGTTCCCAGGCGCGCAGCCAGATGCAGTCGCCGAAGCCATCCACCTCGCAGCGGCCTTCACGCGTGCCGCCGCAGGGACCGTTGCGCTGATTCTTGGCGCACTGCGATTCGGGGCAGAGGTAGGCGATTTCCGGGAGCGAGCAGTCGCCGCAGTCCTTGCAGTGGTAGAGCACGGATTTACTGAGATGCTCGAGCGCGCGGAGCGGCGCTGGACCCTGATACGGATCGCGGGCATGGGCGCAGGCCTTCGCGCCCCATTGGGCAAAGGCTGTGCCAGGAGCAAAGGCAAGATCGTGCGTCAGTTTGGAGAGGCGATAGACGCTCGTGATGTGTTTGCCGGGAATGGGAAGATGCGGGTTTTCGTGCACGGGATCGGCGAGAGTGGTGGACGGATCCTGGGCGTAGAAGAAAAATTCGCTCGGGCGAGAGAACTGGATTTCGCGGGCGAACTGCTTCCAGTCATCAGGTCCAAAGCTGCGTTCGATCTCGAGGACTTTTTCGAGTGCGGCGTGCTGGTGGATCCCGCCCAGATAGACACCTCGATATCCCAGGCCGCGATAGATGGCCATCTGTTTGGCGGCGAACTCGGCAAAGAAGGCGCGGCCCTGGTCGGGAGATTGCGACTGGCGGCGGCACAGTTCGGCCAACTGCTGTGTGAGCACCACGCCTGGAATACGGCCGCTTGCGAAGATTTCGGCGACGCGAGCGTTGAGCAGGTAGACGTTGCCGATGAGCGGCGTCTGCAACATGCCATGCGCGTTCATGTAGAAGCGCAGTTCGGAAGCTTTGCAGGAGTCGAAGCCGATCTGGTTGATGATGAAGCTCGCGCCGCACTGAATTTTCTTCTCCAGCTTGCGATACTGGGGCATGACTTCGCCTTCACGCAGCTTGAAATTCGAAACCACGGCGCCGATGCAGAAGCCGGTCTGTTCCAGCCGCCGGTCGCCACGCGCCTCGCGTGAGCTGAGACCGTGATTCATATTGTTCAGCAGGGAGATGAGGGCGACGGAATCGATGTCGAAGACGGGCTTGGCAAGGCCGCCGCTGCCCGCGACGGGATAATCGCCGGTCATGGCGAGAATGTTGTGGAAGCCTTCGCTGTTGAGCATCCAGGCTTCGCTCTCAAGGCCGTTGCGATTCAGGTCCTTGCAGGTGAGGTGGATGACGACTTCCTTACCGGCGTACAGGATGGGCCGGCCGAGGGCAAGGGGGGCGAGCTGCGGATGGCCGCCGGCGTTGTCGGTGATGGAAATCCAGTCAATGTTCGGGTCCGCAACAAAATCAGCAGCCAGGTTCCTGGTGCGGATGGCGCTGCCTTCCGCCATCGATCCGCGGACCGACACGAGTTCCGCGGCGATGAGGAATCGCGTGCTTTCCAGCAGCTTCTCGCGCAGCGTCTGCATCTGCTCGAAGAATAGCAAATTGTCCCTGGGGATTGCTTCGGCCAACTGGTGCAGTGACGTTACTTTTTGTCTTTCAGCGCCAGGTCGATCAGCGTCTTCTGCTCCAGTTCATGCGCTTTGGCCGAGCCGGTGGCAGGGCTGGCAGCAGCCGAGCGCTTGACGCTGAGGACCTGCCGGTCGCCAGCGATGCGGCGCAGGCGCGGCATGACGAAAGAGAACGCGCCCATGTTGGCGGGTTCTTCCTGTACCCAGACGACTTCGCGAGCGGCAGGATGGGCGTCGATGGCGGCGCGGAGCTCGGCTTCCGGCCAGGGATAGAGCTGATCGAGGAAGAGGATGCCGGTGGCCGTATCGTTCCGCTTTTTGCGCTCGACGCGCAGCTCGTGGCCGATTTTGCCGGTGGCGACGAGCAGGCGCTCGGCATTGGCGATCTCCGTTTCCGGAAGCACCGGGAGAAACCGCGGGCGGGTAAAGTCGTCGATGGGTGAAACAGCATCGGGATGGCGCAGCATGGATTTGGGCGTAAAGACGACGAGCGGCTTGCGCCACGTGCGCAGCGCCTGGCGGCGCAGGAGATGAAAATACTGCGCCGCGTTCGACGGCTGGCAGATCTGGATGTTGTCGCGAGCGGCCAGTTGCAGGTAGCGCTCGATGCGGGCACTGGAGTGTTCCGGGCCCTGGCCTTCATAGCCATGCGGCAGCAGCAGCACGAGGCCGCTGAGCAGGCCCCATTTGTCTTCGGCGGCAGAGAGGAACTGATCGATGACGATCTGCGCGCCGTTGGCGAAGTCTCCGAACTGCGCTTCCCACAGGACCAGAGTCTCAGGGAAG
>JASHRH010000415.1 GCA_030037475.1 Acidobacteriaceae bacterium | reverse complement strand
GGCCGGCGTCCCCATCGACGAGAATCTCGTGAACCGCGACCTGTGGCGGCGGCAGCAGGGCTACGGCCGCGGCGGCCGCATGCGCATCGAGACGGACACGGCGCATTTCCTCAGCGGCGTGCGGCATGGAAAAACGATCGGTTCGCCGATCGCCATCGCGATCGAGAATCGCGACTGGAAGAACTGGACCGAGGTGCTGCCGGTGGGCGCTGGCGATCCAGCGAAGCACAAGGCGGTAGCGTCGCCCCGGCCGGGGCACGCGGATCTGGCGGGCGCGCTGAAGTTCGATTTTCCCGATGCCCGGTACGTGCTGGAACGAGCGTCGGCGCGCGAGTCGGCCGCGCGCGTGGCGGCGGGCGCGGTGGCGAAGCAGTTGCTCCTGGAACTGGGCATCGACGTGGCGAGCCATGTGATTCGCGTGGGCCGTGCGGAACTGGAACGCGATGCCACGTGGGAAGAGATCGCTGCGCTGCGAGGGAAAGACGAGGTGCTGCTGAACTGCGTCGACGCCGAGGCGGAAGCACAGATGAAAGGCGAAGTGGATGCGGTGCTGCGCACAGGCGACACGGTCGGCGGAGTCTTCGAGGTGGTGGTGCACGGCACGCCTCCGGGACTGGGCACCTGCGCCAACTGGGACGAGCGGTTCGACGGCATTCTGGCCCAGGCAGTGATGTCATTGCAGGCGGTCAAAGCGGTCGAGATTGGCCGCGGCGTCACAGCGGCCGAGTCGCTGGGCTCGGAAGTGCACGACGCCATTGGCTACGCTAAAGAGCTGAAGAATGGGCGGCATACTCGTTTCACGCGCGAGCACAACAACGCCGGCGGCATCGAAGGCGGCATCTCCAATGGAGAGGAGATCGTGGTCCGCGGCTACCTGAAGCCGATCTCGACGCTGCGGCGGCCGCTGCAGTCGGTCCGGTTCGACACCCGCGAGGAGACAAAGGCGGCTTACGAGCGCAGCGACGTATGCGTGGTTCCCGCGGCTGGAGTAGCGGCGGAAGCGATGGTGGCGCTGGCCGTGGCACGGCTGGCTCTCGACAAGTTCGGCGGGGATTCGTTGCGCGAGTTCAGACGAAATTACGAAGGGTACCTCGACCAGGTGAAGAAATACTGATCAGGCTCGTAGTCTGTGGCAGGCAGCCAGTAGCACCAGAAGCTACGATCTGCCCGCTGGCAGCTACCGGCTATGGACTACAGGCTTTGAGGCAATGATTCGCGAAATCGTCAAATATCCAGACCCCATTTTGCAGCGGCCGACGGAGAAGGTCGCGGAGTTCGACGACGAACTGCGTGACCTCGCCGCCGACATGTTCGAGTCCATGTACAAGGCGCAGGGCATTGGCCTCGCAGCGAATCAGATCGGTGTGGGCAAACGCATCACGGTGATCGATCTGAGCAATCAGAAAAATCCGGACGACAAGCTGGTGCTGGTGAATCCGGAGATCGTACACAAAGAAGGCCGTCAGGTGGAGGAAGAAGGCTGCCTGAGCCTGCCGGAAATCCGCGAGAAAGTCGTGCGCGCGGCGAAAGTGCGTGTGCGCGCGCAGGATCTGAACGGCAACTGGCGCGATCTGGAAGGCACGGAGCTGCTGGCGCGCGCATTCCAGCACGAAATCGACCACCTGGACGGCGTTCTGTTTCCGTGGCGGCTGAGCGCGCTCAAGCGCGATTTGATCCTGCGCAGGATCCGCAAGCTGCAAAAAACCGGCGAGTGGAAATGAAGCTGGTGTTCTGTGGAACTCCGGCGTTTGCGGTGCCCACGCTCAAGCTGGCTTTGCGCGCCGGGCACGAAGTAGCGCTGGTCGTCACGCAGCCGGATCGGCCCGTGGGACGCGGCCGGCAGGTGACCGCTCCGCCCGTGAAAACCGTCGCCCTAGAAGCCGGGCTGCGTGTGACGCAGCCGGAGAAAATCAAAAACAATCCGGAGTTGCGTACGGAGCTGGAAGCGATCCGCCCCGATGCAATTCTCGTCGTGGCCTATGGGCGGATTATTCCAAAGTGGATGCTGGATCTGCCGCGCTTCGGCAATCTCAATCTGCACGCCTCGCTGCTGCCGAAGTATCGGGGCGCCGCGCCCGTGCAGTGGGCCATGGCCAATGGCGAGCACGCCACCGGTGTGACCACGATGCGGCTGGATGAGGGTCTGGATACAGGGGACATCCTCATGCAGCGTACGCTGCCGCTGGCGCCCGACATGCTGGCGACGGATGTTTTTCCGCTGCTGGCCGAAACCGGCGCCGACCTCATGATGCAGACGCTGGTGGAACTGGAAGCGGAGCAGATCGCGCCGCGGAAGCAGGACGAATCGCAGGCTTCGCTGGCGCCTCTGCTGACGCGCGAGGATGGGCGGATCGATTTTTCGCGTCCGGCGATGACCGTGTACAACCGCTGGCGGGGATTTCAGCCGTGGCCGGGCGCATGGACCACGCTTGCAGGTAAAAAGCTGACCGTGCACCGGCTGCTGCCCACCGAAGTGCGAGGTGGCCGAGGCAGCGAACCCGGAACGCTGCGGCTCGATGAAGGCACGATGTTTGCCGCCTGCGGCGAGGATACCTGGATCGAGCTGGTAGAAGTGCAGCCTGAAGGCAAGCGGCGCATGACGGCAGGGGAGTTCCTGCGCGGGCACGCCGTCGCGACCGGCACGCGCTTAGGGGTTTAGCCGATGATCGCTCCGGCGCGTCAGACTGCGTTTCGTATTCTGCTGCAGATCGCAACCACCGATGCGCACAGCGACGAGCTGCTGCGCGGGCGGGACGTCAACGCGCTCTCAGCGCAGGACCGCAATCTGGCGACGACGCTGGTGCTGGGAACATTGCGGTGGCAACTGGTGCTGGATGCGCGGATTCGCGAATTGCTGGCACGGCCCAGCGCGAAGCTGAGTCCTGAAGCCGCGACGTCGTTACGGGTGGGGGCCTGTCAGTTGCTGTATCTGGATCGCGTGCCGGCGCACGCGGCGATCCATGACAGCGTGGAACTGGTAAAGCGTGGTCGTGAGCGCGGTTCATCTGGGCTGGTCAATGCTGTCCTGCGAAAAATTGCCCAAAGCTCTCCCACTCCCGGCGCTGCGATCCTGGCGCATCCCGCCTGGATGGTCGATCGCTGGAGACGGCGCTATGGAGCGGATGCTGCCGACGCAATCTGCCGGTGGGATCAGGAACCGGCGGAGACCGCTCTTCGAGTTGGACCGAATGCCGAGCTGGCCGATATCGAGACGGAGCCGGGGACATTTCTGAGCTGTGCGCGTCGGGTGGTGCGCGGCGATGCAGGAAGGAGCGCAGCGGTTCGCGCGGGACTGGCGCGCATTCAGGATGAGGCGTCGCAACTGGTCGCGGAGATCGCCGCTGCGGCTCCCGGCCCAAAGCGCATTGGCGAGAAGGTTCTCGACACCTGCGCGGCTCCAGGCAGGAAAACAGCGATCCTGCTCGATCGTATGCCGCAGGCACAGGTCACGGCGATGGATGTGAGCCGCAAGCGGCTCGACATCCTGCGCGGGCTGCTGCGTCAGCCGAACCAGCGTCTGCGCCTCGAAGTCGCTGATGCCTCAAAGCTGGATTTACAGCCCGAATGGGATCGCATCCTCTGCGATGTCCCGTGCAGCGGAACAGGGACCATGGCGCGCAATCCCGAGATTCGCCTGCGGCTGATGGAGCCAGACCTGAAGCGCCAGCAGACGCGGCAAATTGCCATCCTGCGCGCGGCGCTGGCCGGACTCGCTCCGGGCGGCTGGCTCGTCTATTCCACCTGCTCGCTGGAACCGGAAGAAAACGAAGAGGTGATTACGGCTGTCATGAGCGAGACCGCTGCTTTGCGCCTGGTTCCAGTGGGCGAAATTCTGGACGAACTGGCCGCGAACGGCATCCTGACACCCGAGGGCCGCAGTCGCCTGCGCAGCGCCACGGAAGGCGACTTCCTGCGGACCATTCCTGGCGTGCACCCGTGCGATGGCTTCTTTGCGGCAGTGCTGGAGCGCTCTCAGCAGACGAGCTGATTGCGGCTGAGGCGCAGCCCGTCGAGCCGTCCCAGCATCGTCACGGCCACACGCTCCGGCTGGAACAGGTCCGTAGCCATGGCCATCACCTGTTCCTCCGTCACGCCTTCCACGCGGTCCAGAATCTCATCGAGGCCGAAGAAGCGCTCGAAATACATCTGCTGGCGGGCGAGGTTGGACATGCGCGACATCGAGCTTTCCAGCGACAGCAGCAGATTGCCCTTGAGCTGATCCTTGGCGCGGCGCAGCTCATCCGGCTGGAGCGGCTCCGTCTTCAGGCGGCGGAACTCCTCCATGATGAGGTCGATGACCTGCACGGCGCGATCGGCTGAGGTTCCGGCATAGACGCAGAGCGAGCCGGTGTCGCGATAGGGATTCAGATCGCTGTAGATGGCATAGACCAGCCCGCGCTCCTCGCGGACGGTTTGGAACAGGCGGGAGCTCATGCCGCCGCCGAGGATCGTGTTCAGCAGCAGGGTGATGTACCGCGACTCGTCGGCCACCGGCGGCGACTGGACTCCGAGACAGAGCTGCACCTGTTCGAGCGACTTCTTGTTGCGCAGATGGATCCGCGGCGTCACCTGGGGCACGACGGTGTCGCTCAGGACGCTGCCGGGTCCGAGCGCACCGAAGTGCCGCGTCACCAGCTCGACAAAGCTGTCGTGCTCCAGATTCCCGGCCGCGGAAAAGACCATGTTCCCGCCGAGGAAGCGTTGTTCGTAAAACCGCAGCAGCGTGTTCTGCTCGAAGCTGCGGACCGTTTCGCGGGT
>JASHRH010000414.1 GCA_030037475.1 Acidobacteriaceae bacterium | reverse complement strand
ATATCCGCCGCCTGCTTCACGCCCGGGATATCCGGTAGGTCAGCCGGCGTCACGGGTGCAGAACTCGGCGCGGCATCGAGCGTGAAGCCACTCGGCAGCGGCGGTAGTGCGCTCGAGCTCTGTACAGGCGCGCTCGGCGCCGATGCAGAGCTCGGCGCAGTATCGAGCGTGAAGCCGCTCGGCAGGGGCGGCAGCGCGGTCGCCGAGGCGGTCGTCACTTGCTCACCCACCGTCCGTTGCGCGCGTAAAGCTTCTGGCCGCCGGGCCCCGTCGCGGTGGGCACCGCGCCACCCGTCGGTGCGTACGGCTGCGCCGGCTCAGCGCCGCGTGTCACGGCCTGCTCGGCCGGCCAGTACTGCTGATTCCACTCGCTGAAAGACTGCGGATCGTCCCCCGCCGCGAGGTACGGGCGTACGCGACGCGCACTCTGCAACGTGTACTGCGCCTGCCGCATGTTGTCCGTCACAAGCGCGCGCAACGCGGTCGGCGTCATTTCAACGTTCGGGTTCATTTCTTCCAACTGCAAGCGCACCTCGGTCTGCGTCATGCGCGAACCGTACAGCTGCCGCGCATTCTGCAACGCGGCGTTAGAGAGGAACTTAGCAATTTCCTGGTACTTCGTCGCGTACGAGCCGCCTCCGACGCCTTGCAATGCGCGGGATATGAGATTCTGGGCGGACGCAGTGAGACCCGACGGCACGCGACCACCGCTATCGAGTACAGCTTGCGCAGCGCTCAGATACTGAAGCGCCTGTGAAGCAGCTTGCGTCGCCGTCTGTGAGTCCTTGAACAGTTCGGAGCGGCTCGCTACGATCGCTTTCTGCTGGTCAATCTGGCCCGGTGTCGCGCTCACACCGATCTTGACTTTCGGCTGCGCAAGCCTGTAGTCCTTATCCGCAAGCGCCGTGTTCATCGTCGGATCGGAACTCGTCGGCGTGTTGGAGGGTGCGCCGGGAGCTGCCTGCGCAGTGCGACTCGCGCTGCGCGCAGCCTGTCGCGTCGCTTCGTTCGGCGCGCCGCTCGGCGGCACTTGGCCGGAGGATTTCAGCGTGCGCATCAGCCACGAGCTCAAATTCGGCGCGCCGTCCGCCTGCCATTGCTGCATCTTGATGGTTGAGCCATCATTCTGCGGCACATCGACCAGCGTCTGACCCTTCTGCGCGAGATCGGCAATGTCCTTGCTCGAGACGCCGGTCTTCGGCACCCCAAGGATCGGTTGACCCGTCACCTCGTCGCGGTAAACGCCACTCGAATCCTGCACCGCTTTGCGGCCGGTGTACTGATGTACCGCACTGCCGAGGTGTTCGGCATACTCCACTGCTGCCGCGTCTGCCGCGGCAGGATCGTCTTTGTACTCGGCGCTGATGCGCGAAGCAGCTTGAGGCGATATACGGCCCAGCAGAGCAAGCGCAGTTCCCGTCGGCGCGCCGTCATCGACGGTCGCGACGGAGTAGAGCCCGTCATACAGATTGTTGGCGTTCTTTTCAGATACAGCTTGGCGAGTCGCGACGTTCTGGTCGCGGATTTGCTTCGCGTACGCCGCAACTTCCGGGCCCCCGAGGTTCGCCTTCGCGACAGCTTGCTGCTCCTGAGGGGTACCGACCGGATTGACCCAGAAGCGCGCACGGAGCGCTTGCTGCACAGCTGCTGGGTCCCACAGAGGCTCGCCGTTCGCGTTTGTGGAGCTGACCGGAGGATTGCTCGGCGCGGACTCGCTCTCGCCCGGCTGGGAATTGTTATCGTTCTGGCCGACCGTATCCTGCCCGCCGTTCAAGCCCTGTATACCGCCGAGCGCGTTCTGTAGTAACTGCAACTGTAAGAGCGCGCGCTGGTTATTGATCTGCTGGCCGGCAGTCTGCGCCTGCACATTGCCCTGCTGCGCGCGCTGAAGCGCCTGGGCCGTCTGCGAAGCCTGGATGTCGGCTTGCATCGAGCCTGTATTGGCGATCGTTTGAAGCAAGGGACTGTCGAACTCGGCCATTTACAACTCCGATGTACTGGTGGACGTTTGCAAGAGATTACCTAGCAACGTCGCTTCATCCGTCGTCTGCGGTGTGGGCGGTGCGATCGTCGGACCGCCGACCGTAGAGGTCGCTGTAGTTGAGGTGGTCGGCTTGATCTGCGTCGGGTTCGAGACCGCGATCGAAGCCGCGCCGCTGTTCGGTGTCGGCGTCAGTCCTGTCGCGACTGGCGCGAGATTTTGCAGCGTCTGGCCGGAAATTCCGACCGGCGTCTGACTCGTCAGCGAGCCACCCTCATACGCCGCGATCAAATTCTCGATCGAAGAGTCGAGCGCGGAGCCGAAAGGCTGTCCCTGCACGTCGGTCCAGGTTGGCTCAATCTCCGCGTTCGTCGCGCCGCCACCGAAAGCGCCAATCATGTTCTCGAGCCACGGCTGCACGACATCGTTGAAGATCGTCGTTGGCGGGGCATCCGCCGCGACGCGCCCGGAGCGCACTGCGGAGTTGATTTCGTTCATCATGCTCGTGACGAACGCGCCTTCACCTTCGCGGCCCCAAATCTGCTC
>JASHRH010000413.1 GCA_030037475.1 Acidobacteriaceae bacterium | reverse complement strand
GAAAGCCCCATCCTGGACCTTGACCTCGATAACGTGCATCTGCAGGGTCAATACGGCATGCACGTCAGCAACGCGACGGTGACGGTGCATGACCTGGCAGTTGTGCCTGCCATACCGCCGCCGGTGACTCTGGGGGACAATGCAAAGCTGATTCGGAAATAATCTGGGTGGTCAGTGCGGGCGCGCGTGCAGCCCGACAGCAGAATCGGTCACGAGCGATGCGATCAGGAACAGGAAAACCAGGAGGAATCCTCCGATTACGATCTGCGTCCTGCGTTGCTGGTTGGGTTTGGGGCGCGTGATGCCGAAAATGGTGAAGAAGGCTTCGATCAGCCAGGTCAGAAGTTTCATGGGAGCAGATTCAGAATAGTCGATCGACACTGCGGCGCTCAGTGCCTGCTCTTTGCAATCGCATCCAGCACGCCGTTCAGGAAATCCACCGACTCCGGGGCGGAGTAACGCCGTGCGATCTCGAGCGCTTCATCGATGACGATGGGTGCAGGATTGCCCGGAAATCCCAGCAGTTCCGCGGCCGCCATCCGAAGCAGATTGCGGTCGACCGCAGGCATCCGGTTCAGCCGCCAGTTCTTCGAGTACTGTCCGATCAGCGCGTCAATCTCGGCCTCGCGGGTAGTTGCCACGCGGAAGAGATCCTCAGCAAAGCCGCGCGTCGCGTGGTCGACGGCCTCGCGCGCCTGCCAGAAGGTTCTGCGCACCTCGTCGGGATTCTGCCGTCCCACATCCGCCTGGAACAGCATTTGCATCGCCAGCTCGCGGGACTTACGGCGTTTGCCCACCAGCGTCATGCGCCTGCACCGGCCTTCGTCTTCGCCGCAATTTTGCGCTGAAGCGAGACCATCTCGATGGCCGCTGCCGCGGCTTCGAATCCTTTGTTCCCGCCCTTCAGCCCGGCGCGGTCCAGAGCCTGCTCCAGCGTCTCGCAGGTGAGCACGCCGAAGGAGTGCGGCACCCCGGTTTCCTGCTGTGACTGCCCGATGCCGCGCGCCACTTCGTTGTAGATGGCCTCGTAGTGCGCTGTCTCGCCGCGCAGCAGGCAGCCGAGCGCGATCACCGCGTCAAAGGCGCCAGTCTCTGCCAGCTTCTGTGCCGCCACCGGAATTTCCCATGATCCGGGCACGCGCGCAATCTCGATCTGGTCGCGCCGCGCGCCGCTGCGCAGCAGCGCATCCAGCGCGCCGGTCAGCAGCCGCTCCGTGATCACGGTGTTCCACCGTGCCACCACAATCGCGAAGCGCATCCCCTCGGCGCTGAGATCGCCTTCGAGAGCCACGGCCCTGCTGCGCAACGGATCGCTCCACTGCCAGAACGCCACCGTAAATCCGGGAACCGGTTCCACAGTGAAAAGCCGCGATTTCCAGTGCGTTTCCTCAACCGCTGCGATGCGATCCTCTGCGCCGTGTTTCTTCAGCCAGCGGCGCGTGACTTCGTGCACGGCGTCCAGTTCGGTCACTTCTACCAGCAGATGCGTCTTCAGTGTCGGCGGCTCGCCGTCGATCAGCTCCAGATTGCCCATCGGCGCCAGGAAGGGTCGTCCCCGGCTGGCGACGCCCGGTCGCTCAGCGGGCTGATCCCAGCTACGACCGGGTGCAAAGCCCAGCGCGGAAAAAAAACTCACCAGGCGATCGAACTCCGCCGAGGCCACCGGCCGAATCCAGGTGATGCCTTTGATCATGCTTTGAGGGTATCAGGGGGACTGGCCGTCCGACGGGTGCCCTTCAGTCGGTGTCGCCTCCCGGAAAAAGTGAAGGCGGAGAAGCCGTAGCTGCCCCGCCTTGCGGTTCGTTTCGGTATCAGTCTAGTGGCCGGCGCCGGCGGTACTCACATCCAGTTCCGGCTTGGTCTGAGACGTTCCCGTTGGTTCGTCGTTGCGGATGCTCATGCCGTAAAACGAGCGGTAGACGAAGAAGAAGGACAGCAGGAAAAAGACCGCTGCCAGAATGTGCGTCAGCATCGGGTTGGTCAACGACAGCTTGACCGCCAGTTCGACAGCCAGCAGGCCAAACAGGGTCGTGAATTTGATGACTGGGTTCATGGCCACGGAGGCGGTGTCCTTGAAGGGGTCGCCGACCAGGTCGCCCACCACGGTCGCTTCGTGCAGAGGCGTTCCTTTCTCGTGCAGTTCCACTTCCACGATCTTCTTCGCATTGTCCCAGGCTCCGCCCGCATTGGCCATAAAGATGGCCTGGTAGAGCCCGAAGATGGCGATCGAGATCAGATAGCCGATGAAGAAGAAGGGATCGAGAAACGCGAAAGCCAGCGCCGCAAAGAACAGCGACATGAAGATGGTCAGCATGCCGCTTTGCGCGTACCGGGTGCAAATGGCCACCACTTTCTTGCTGTCTTCCGTGGATGCTTTCGTGGCTCCCTCGATGTTCATGTTGCGCTTGATGAAGGCCACAGCACGGTAAGCGCCGGTGGTGACGGCCTGCGTGGCTGCCCCGCTGAACCAGAAAATCACCGCACCCCCGGTGATCAGGCCGAGCAGGAACGGAGCGTGCAACAGCGACAGTTTATCCACGTTGGCGGTGAGCGAGTTCGTCAGAGCCATGATGGTGGCGAAGATCAGTGTGGTTGCCCCCACCACCGCTGTGCCGATCAGCACCGGCTTGGCACTGGCTTTGAAGGTGTTGCCCGCGCCGTCCGCCGCTTCCAGCATCTGCTTGGCGTGCTCGAAATCCACTTCCACGCCATACTGCTTCTTGACGTCATCGGCCACGCCGGGCTCGTTCTCGATCAGCGAAAGCTCATAGATCGATTGCGCATTGTCGGTCACCGGGCCAAACGAATCGACGGCAATGGTCACTGGTCCCATGCCGAGGAAGCCGAATGCCACCAGGCCAAAGGCAAACATCGGCGACGCCAGAATGATGCTGTCGAATCCCATCGTGCTGATGCCGTAGCCGATGGCCATCAGAATGATGACCGCCAGGCCCAGGTAGTACGAGGAGTAGTTGCCGGAGACGAAGCCGGAGAGCAGCCCAAGAGCGGATCCGCCTTCTCTGGCTGACGCCACGACCTCCTTCA
>JASHRH010000412.1 GCA_030037475.1 Acidobacteriaceae bacterium | reverse complement strand
CGAGGCAGACCGGGTTGTTCCGTCCCCGCTTCGCGTCAGTGCGAACCGGCCTGGACCACCTGCGCGGCCTCGTGCATCTGCGGAATCTGGCGCGGATAGTAGCCCTTCGTGGTGCGCACGATCAGCATTTCATAGTGGCGGTCGCTAGCTTCCACTCGTACAGTACGGTATCCGCCCAGGCTGGGCGAGCGCGTGGGGTGGTAGCCAATGGTGTACTGATTGCGGATGTCGAGCGCGATCTGGGCGACCACCCGGTCGATCTCGGCGGGCGAACGGGGGAAAAACGCCAAGCCACCGGTATCGCTGGACAGCGTTTCGAGGGCATTCCGGGCGCTGGCAGCGTCCTCCGGCGAAATGGCGTCATAGAGCAAACCAATGGAGTAGACCACCGGGCCGCCGAGCCGCTGCACCCGCTGCACAGCTTGTTCCAGGGTTAAGCGGGAGGCGTCATCGCTGCCGTCGGTGATGATCAGCAGCACCTGCCTGGGCTGCGTGGCGTGGCGGGCCAGTTCGTCGGCGGAGGCGGCCACCGCGTCGTAGAGTGCGGTCATCCCGCTGTCGTCGAAGTGCGCCAGCCCCGCCTGCAGATCGTAGACATTCGAGGTCAGCGCCGTATCCAGATACGCGTGCTGATTGAAGTTCACGATGAAAGCGTTGTCGTCCGGGTTCGAATTGTGGATCAGGTCCAGCGCCGCCTGGTTGGCGGTGTCGCGCTTGCCGATCATGGAGCCGGAATCGTCGACGAGAATGCCCATCGAGACAGGTACGTCGTGATTGACAAACGAAGCGATGGTCTGTGGAACCCCATCCTCCCATACCTGGAAGTCGCGCTGCCTCAGCCCCTTGACCAGGCGCTTCTTTGCGTCGACCACCGTGCAGTTCAGCAGCACCTCGTTAACGTTTTCCTGCAGGGTATAGAGGTTGCCGGATTTGTTGAGCGGAGCGCCGGGTTTCTGCGGCAGGATCGGGGCTTCGTAATCGGGCGAAGGGATGGGATCGCGGTCCACGTCCAGAGCCGGCTGCGTCTGGCGCTGCGTGTAATCCACCGAGGGAGCAGGCTGCACTGATTGCGCAGCCTGGGACTGCGCCCCGGCTGGCATGAGAGGCGTGGCAAACAGGAGGACGGCCACCGGGACCACCCAGCGGCGGACGAACGATCGAGCAGGAACCATATCGGGCATAGGGGGCCGTGGGAGTGGGAACACTCCCACGAACTATGACCTCAGATGCAAAGAATTGGGGTGAGGGAAAGTGGATTCAACTAATGCCTGTTCATTCTATTTCCTGAAGCAAGCACTTCGCAGGCAATGGCCGCCTGGCCAAGGGAAATCCCGCCATCGTTGGCGGGGACTTCGCGGTGGGTGAACACCTGGAATCCCTCGCCGCGCAGCGTTTCCACGCAGCCCTGGAGCAGCAGCGCGTTCTGGAAGCATCCACCGCTAAGACAGATCCGGTCCAGCCCGAGGATCTCTCGCATGCGACGGCAGACAGCGGCAATGGCCGCAACCATCGTCGCGTGGAAGCGGGCCGCGATCCGGGACTGGGACTCGCCGCGCGCCAGATCCTCCAGAATTTCGCGGATCATGGGTCGAAAGTCGAGGTCGGCTGGGTCAGGAACAGATTGCACCGCAGAGCGCGCGGAGTTTGTGACTATCTCGAATGAATATGGGGCAGGCGATGCAGGTTTGTCATAGGAGTCCTGGGCGACTGCTTCCAGCATCATGGCTGCCTGCCCTTCGAAGGAAACACTGTGTCGTAACCCGATGAGAGAAGCCACGGCGTCAAAGAGGCGTCCGGCGGATGAGGTGGGAATCGTGTTCACCCGTCGCTGGAGCATGGTGTCGACAATGCGGAGCCGCTCAGGCGAGGCCATCTGGTCCCACGGCGGGCCAGCGGGGATGACGCCGAAGGTGTCCAACAGATAGCTGCGGGCGACGCGCCAGGGCTCGCGCACGCCGGAGTCGCCGCCAGGGAGCAGCACGGGCCGCAGGCGGGCGAAGCGGTCGAAGCCGAGGTAATCCGCAGCCAGAAATTCGCCGCCCCAAATCGTCTGATCGGTGCCTAGCCCTGTTCCATCCCACGCGACGCCGATCACGCGCCCCTCAAGCCGATGCTCGGCCATGCAACTGGCAATATGGGCGTGGTGGTGCTGGACGGGGATGCGCCGCAGGCCTTCCATCCTCAGCGCAAGCTGCGTGCTCAGGTAGCCGGGGTGCAGGTCATGAGCGACCGCCGTGGGCCGCACGTGGAAGAGCCGGCTCATCCGCTCCAGCGTCTCCTCGAAGAAGCGCAGCGTTTCGAAGTTTTCGAGATCGCCCAGGTGCTGGCTGGGCAGGGCGAATCCGGCGCGGGTGAGACAGAGGGTATTCTTCTGCTGCGCGCCCACCGCGAGCACTTCGGCTTCGCCGCAGCCCAGGAAGACCGGCTGCGGAGCGTAGCCACGCGCACGGCGCAGCTGCATGGTCTCACCCAGCACCACGCGCACGACGGAATCGTCGACGCGGGTATGGATGCGGCGGTTATGGTGCACGAAGGCGTCGGCAATGTCCGCGAGCCGCTCTTCGGCCTCCGCGTTCTCGATGACGATCGGCTCCTCGCTGACGTTGCCGCTGGTCATGATGAGCGCGGCTTCTCTGCCCCAGCGCTCGCGCAGGATGCGAAAGAGCAGGTCGTGCATCGGCGTGCAGGGAAGCATGACACCCGTGGCGGGATTGCCGGGCGAGACGGCCCCGGCCAGAGGCGATGCTGGCCGCCGGCGCAGGAGCACAATGGGCCGCTCACGACTGATGAGGACAGCCCGCTCCTCTTCCGAAACAAAGCACAGCGCGGCCGCAGTCTCCGCATTTGCCACCATGATGGCGAAGGGCTTTTCGCTGCGGCGCTTGCGGCGGCGCAACTCCTCCACCGCCGCGGGCTGCGTGGCATCGCATGCCAGTTGATAGCCACCCAGTCCTTTCCAGGCGACGATGCCACCGGCGCACAGAAGGTCCGCGATGCGGGTGAGAATCTCGCGCGCCGAAAGCGGTGCCTGAACCTCGCCCGGAACTTTCAGGATGAGCCGCGGACCGCACACTGGGCAGGCGTTGGGCTGCGCGTGGAAGCGGCGATTTTCCGGGTCCTCGTATTCGCGCCGGCAATCCGCGCACATCGCAAACTCGGCCATCGTCGTCATTGGCCGGTCGTACGGGACATCCAGGATGATGCTGTAGCGCGGACCGCAGTTGGTGCAGTTGGTGAAGGGATAATCGAAGCGGCGGTTCGCCGGGTCGCGCGTGTCCTCCAGACACGGCTCGCAGACGCAGATATCCGGCGGCACGAGAGCAAAGGCGGAGCCCGCTGCATCGCTTTCGCGGATCGCAAAGCCCGTCTCGCCGGTGGCGGGAATCTCCGAGCGCTGGATTTCCGCGATGCGCACCAGCGGCGGAGCATCGCGGTGCATGGCGGCGAGGAAGGAGTCGAGGGCCGCCGGCGGGCCTTCGATTTCGATGAAGACGCCGCGCGGGGAGTTGAGCACGAATCCCGCCAGCTGGTGGCGGCGAGCGAGGTTATAAATCCAGGGGCGGAACCCGACGCCCTGGACGACGCCGCGCACGCGTAACTGGCAGCGAATTGTGGCGGCAACCGCGATGGGCAAAGGTCCCCCCGAGCATTATCGGGCAGGGGGACCTCAGGCGATTGTGACGGATGTCGCAGGCGATGTCAGGACCTGACGAACTCCAGCTCCAGGGTGATGGAGACATCCTCGCCGATCATCACGCCGCCGGTTTCGAGAGCAGCGTT
>JASHRH010000411.1 GCA_030037475.1 Acidobacteriaceae bacterium | reverse complement strand
GGACTGTCGCTGCGGCGGTAGCTGATGAAAATGCCCGACAAGGCTCACTCCGCTTTCTCAGGACCCGGACCACCTCGTCGTGGCGACCGGGCCTTCTTGAACACGCGCCGCAGAGTTTATGCGTCCCGTACCCCCGGGGTCGAATGGCGGCTCGCTATCGACGGCCCGTCGCGGCCCCCGACTCGGCAACCGGCGCGTCCCCCAGGCTGAGGCGGCGCCGGGGTCCGGAGTCGTCAGTGCGCGGGCTTCTCATGGCTCCGCAGCCATGCGAAGTAGGCATCGAGCGCTTTGAGCTTGCGCAGGTTCGGCACCGGGCCAGCATGAGGGTGCGTGTCGAGGTACATCACTCGCTGCGAGGACGCCCTGAACACCGGCCAGTGCGGGAGTCCGGGGCCGTTCGGGTTGCCGGTCTTCGCGAAGTTCACCCAATAACTTTGAATCAGGTTCGAGAGAGTGCTGTCCTGGGCGGTCGGAGCGTGCAGTCTTGGACCGCCCAGGTCACCGAAGACGTACCTGAGCTCGGAACCATGAACGGGTCCGAGCGGCAAATCCGGCAAGTCCGGGGAGCGGGCGGGATCGAAGGAGTACAGGTACGCCTTGCCGTGGCCTTTCTCCGATTGCAGGAGAGCCCACGCCCAGGTTCCCCAGGCCGAGAGACCCGCGTCACGAAAGAAGAGATCCTCGCTAGCCTGTTGCGCTTGGGCATCGGTCGCATGAGGGTAGACCGCGAGAATCCGACCGGCATAGGGGCCGTAGGCTGCGCGGACATGGGCCTCGAACTTCGCCGGCGTCGTTCCTGCGAGTTCCGCCCGGAATAAACCACCCTCGTCGGCGTTCGTGCCGACGAGAATCGGTGTATCGTTGAAACGGTCCGCCTGAAAGAGTTCGTACCCATCCTCCGGGAAAATATCGCCGTCGAATATCGGCCAAATGGAAGCGCCATCGGCACGGCCAGGAGGTGGCACTTTTTGGATCACATCAGCCGGGAGCGCGCGTGCGGCCGCGATGTCTCGGGCCCCGAGCTTGGCGAGAAAGCGCTGGCCGATGACTTCGGCCGATGCCAGCGATCGATAGGGTAGGCCCGAGCCGGCATAGCTTGTGCCTCCGTGTTTCGCCGGGCTGAGAGCGCCGGCGCCGCTTTCGCAGATGGCGCGCTGAAAGAGCCCCCGGGCCGCGGGTGATACCGCCAGGATGTTGACGGCGCCGCCGCCCGCGGACTCACCGAAGATCGTCACGCGCGACGGATCGCCTCCGAACTCCCCGGTGTTCGCCTTGACCCATTGGAGGGCTGCGATCATATCGCGCAGTCCATAGTTGCCGGACACGTGATGGGGGGATTCGGCACTGAGCTCGGGATCCGCGAGAAAACCGAACACGCCCGTTCGATACGCAATGCTCACGAGCACGACGCCCTTCTTTGCGAGTCGTGTGCCGTCGTAGAGCGGCCAACTCGCCGAGCCATACCCGAAGGCGCCGCCGTAAATCCACACCATCACGGGCAAGCGCTCGTGCGCGGATCGAGCCCGCGTCCAGACGTTGAGGTAGAGGCAATCCTCGCTGACGGCAAGCGGCGCCCCGAACTGCCTCAGCGTGCTCGGGTTCTGCATGCAGCTTAGACCGAAGTGGTCCGCTCTCTTGACGCCGCTCCACGGTCTGACCGGCTGCGGGGCGCGCCAGCGAAGGTTCCCCACCGGCGGCGCCGCGAATGGGATGCCCTTGAACGAGGTGATGCCGTCGGCCGTGACGCCTTCCACACGCCCACCCGTCACCGAGACGATGCCGATCTGTGCGGCCGCGGGCCGCACGCACACCAACGCGATCGCGGCGAGCGCCGCGGCTGTCCACACTGTTTTCATGTCACGCCTCTCTCTTCGTATCAATGCGCGTCCTCGCCGGCCGCTTCTCTGCGGTACGAGCGCTCGACGTTTCGCAGGCTCGCGTGTCAGTTTGCTCGCTTCTTCTTCGCCTCGTCCCGCAGCCACGCGAAGTAGGCATCGAGCGCCTTAAGCTTCTTGAGGTTCGGCACCGGGCCGACGTGGGGGTGGGTGTCGAGGTACATCACTCGCTGCGAGGACGCGTTGAACGCCGGCCAGTGCGGGAGTCCGGGTCCGTTCGGATTGCCGGTCTTGGCAAAATTGACCCAGTAGCCTTGCATCAGGCTCGAGAGCGCCAGACCCTGGGGCGTCGGAACATGCAGCCCGAGGCCGCCGGGGTTGCCGAAGACGTAGGGGGCTTCGGAAGCATGTACGGGTCCGACCGGCAAGTCCGGGGAGCGGGCGGGGTCGAAGTCGTACAGGTACGCTTTGCCGTGACCTTTTTCGGATTGGAGGAGAGCCCAGGTCCAGGTCTCCCACGCGAAGCCCGCGTCACGAAAGAACAGGTCCTCGCTAGCCTGTTCTGCTTGGACATTCGTCGCATGAGGGTAGACCGCGAGAATCTGATCGGCATACGGGCCCAAGCGGGCGCGGACAAGGGCCTCAAACTTCTCCGGCGTAGTTGCTGCGAATCCGGCCTGCGATAGACCCCCTTCGTTGGCGTTCGTGCCGATGAGAATCGGCGCGTCGTTGAAACGACCCGTCCGAAAGAGATCGTACCCGTCCTGCGGGAAAATATCGCCGTCCAATACCGGCCAGATCTCGTAGCGAGAACCCAAGACCGGCGAATCCGCCATCTTTTGAATCACGGCGGCCGGAAGCGCGCGGGCGGCCGCGATGTCTCGGGCCCCGAGCTTGGCGAGAAAGCGCCGGCCAACCGCGTCGGCCGATGACACCGATCGAAATTCTGAGCCGTTGTCGATCCCGAATCTGAATCTCTGTGGGACGAGGGCGGCGCCGCCGCTCTCGGAGATCCCGCGCTGAAAGAGTCCCCTGGCCGCGGGCGATACCGCCAGGATGCTGACGGCCCATCCGCCCGCGGACTGGCCGAAGATCGTCACGCGCGACGGGTCACCGC
>JASHRH010000410.1 GCA_030037475.1 Acidobacteriaceae bacterium | reverse complement strand
GTGTTCGCGTTCGACGATGTGTGGGTGCGGGTACTGGCGCCGGAGCCGGATTACCATCCGGCGGCGATCCCGGGGAATAACGACTCACTGGTGTTACAAATGCGCTACGGCGGCACCACGGCGCTGCTCGAAGGCGATGCGGAAGCGCCCAGCGAAGAGCGGATGCTGGAGCGAGGCGGACTGCATGCGGATTTTCTGAAAGCAGGACATCACGGCAGCCGGACTTCGACGATTCCGGATTTTCTGGCCGCGGTGTCGCCTGCGTGGGCGGCGATCTCGGTGGGGCACCGGAATTTCTACGGGCACCCACGGCATGAGGTCCTGGAAGAGCTGCAGGCGGCACACGTGCGGACGTATCGGACCGACATGGAGGGAATGTCGACGTTCTATCTGGACGGGAAACACGTAACGGCATCCGTGTGGGCGAATCCGTAGAGCAGCATCAGAGGGTGCGGGCAGCGTTTTCCAGCGCGTCGCAGGCGGCGACGGTGCCGTTCTCCTCGGCGATGGTCGCGGCGGCGGCGGCGGCACGCACTCTATAGTCATTGCCGGAGAGCAGCTTTTCAATGAGCTGCGCCGCGGGCCTGGCGCGGTAGTGGTTGCGCCCGAGAACTTCCGCGACGCCGAGGTGACGCATGCGGCGCGCGTTGTCGGGCTGGTCGTGGCTGTAAGGCATCACGAGCATGGGCCGTCCGGCGCGCAGAGCCTGTGCCGTCGTGCCGATGCCTCCCTGATGGATGAGCACGGAGGCGCGGGGAAAGATTTTCGAGTAAGGAGCGTAGCGGGCGACACAGATGGAATCCGGCAGGCGGCGTTTCGGAAGATTGCGGTCGTCGGCACCGACAAGGAGGACCGCGCGCTGATCGAGGATTTCTGCTGCCTGGGCGCTCTGCTCGTAGAAGTCGCCGGCGTGCATGACCGCGGCGGAGCCAAGCGTGAAGACCAGAGGCGGCGAACCCTCCTGAAGAAATGCCGCGAGATGAGGTGGAAGCTCGCCCTCATCGCCGGAACCATCGTAGAAGGCGAAGCCCGTAATCTTCGCGGAGGACGGCCAATCCGGCTGCGGCGCACCCATGACCGAGGAAAAGAGCGCGAGGGCAAGACGCCTGGAGTGCTTGGCGTCGAAGATTGGGTCTTTGCCACGAGGAAGGCCAAGTTCGCGGCGCAGCGCGTAGACGGGCTCCGACCATTTGCGGGTGACGAAGCGAGCGAAGCGGGCGACGACATGGCCGAGCGGCGGAAAGGCTTCCTGCATGCGGGCGAGCGTGGGATATGGCGGGAGCACGGGAGGATCATATGCAGAGAAGAACGAAAACGGCGCGAGAACATAGGAGGCCCATGGAATGCCGGCTTTCTCCGCGACGAGAGGTCCGGCATAAGCGAGCTCTCCGGTGACGAGGAGATCGGCGCCGCCCTCGGCCTGCACGGCGGCGAGGAGATCGTCGTAGCTCTGGCGCAGCGAGGGAAAGAGAAACTCGCGCAGACCGGTCTCCGTGCCATGCCTGATGTCGTAGATCATTGCGATGAGGCGCGTGTCCGTGGGGTCCTGCTCGGGGCGGACGGGCGCGAAGCCGATGCCGAGGGGCTCGATTTTGGGGCGGAACATCTCCGGGACAGCGAGCACGGGGCGATGGCCGCGGCGCCTGAGCTCAAGGCAGAGAGCGACGAGCGGATTCACGTCGCCGAACGTACCGTAGGTAGAGAAGACGATTCTCAGAAGGAAGCCTCGAAGAGATGGAAGCGGCGCTCCAGTTCCCACTCCTGCTGCGCCCTTTGGCTGGAATGGATGAGGCTTGCGCAGGCGCCGCGGGGCTCCGCGTTGCCAAGCTGGCCGCGGCAGGCGGGGACGGGCGTATCCAGGTGCTCGGGCGTGAAGCGCTGCCAGAGACTATCGCCGGGCAGGAAGGCGTGCTCGATGGAGGCGCGCGTCATGAGTTTGAAATCGCGATACGTGAGCGGATATGTAACCGCCGCAAGCACATACTCGTGGGTGAGATCGATGCGGGAGACGCCTTCGTCATCCGTGGAGAGCGCGACGGGGACGCCCATTTTGCGGTAGAGCATGAAGGGATGTTCGTTACCGGCGATGCCGAGGATGACGACGTTGCTGGTGAGGTTGATCTCGACCATGATGTGACGGTCGGCCATTTCCTTCATCAACTGCCAGGGGTGGTCCTCGTACAGGATGTCGACGCCGTGACCGATGCGCTCGGCGTGACCCACTTCCACGGCTTCGCGGATATGGAACGTGAGGTCCTTCGGCGCCACCATGCCGGGCGCGAGCTCGCCAGCGTGCAGCGTGATGTGCACGCGCGGGTAGACGCTGTGCAGATAGTCGAGCATGTGCATCTGCAGGCTGTAGTCGCGCAGAGCGATGTAGCCGTCCTCCGGCATGACGTAGTTGATGCCGACGACATTGGGATCCTCGGAGGCGACTTCGAAGCCGAGGAGGGTTTGCGCGAAGACCTCCTGCGGCGGATAGCCACGCAGCACCTGATAGAGGAAGCGAACGGTGACGCGGCAGGCCAGCGCAGCGCCGGACTGATCGCAATGCTCGATGCGGTCGCGGCGGGCGAGCGCGGTGTCGAAGGCCTGGCGGCTGCTGGCGACGCCAGCGCGAAAGACGGGATCGGCAAGGAGCTTTTGGCGGAACTGCGCGAAGTCGGGATCCCAGCCCAGCTTGTCGGCTTCGGCTTTGACAGCGGAGTAGTCCCCCGTCTGCATCAGCTCAAGATACTGCTCGTTCTGCGCGGCGGCGCGCGCGGCGACTTCATCGATCCACTGTCCGTCGAATCGATTGTCGGAGCCGAAGCGGCCAAAAGCGTCGAAAAAGTGGTCGTGACCGGAGTTGCCGGCGGAGGGGACGAAGGCACGCATGGAAAAGGCATCAACCAGCGCGTCGTAGAGATGCTGATCGGAGAGAACGCCGGTGGCGGGAGTTTCGCCGGCAGGGCAGCTAGGCACGTGATGGGCAGCGTCGAAGCGGAGACCCGCGGCGCTCACGCATTCGTTGTCCTCGGCGGCTTCACGAATCCAGGTTTCGGCGTAGACCGCGCCGGTGAGGTGCACGTGCAGGTCCGCCCCCTTGGGCATGCGGTAGAGGAAGGCGTAGAGCGCGGGCGGACCCTCGTGACGGGCCGTTAGAAAGGCACGAGCGGCGCGCGCCTCCGGCGAGGACGACTGCGCGAGGAGCGTGGTTGCGGCGGTGGAAGCGAGAGCGAGGATCGCCAGGAACAACACCATGCGGGGCATACGCGCGCGCATCAGGAGACTCCATTCCTGAGACATTGGGGAATCCGATGGACAAGTGTAACGCTGGTCAGGACCTGGAATGATGAATGCGCGGGCGGGGGAAACTGCTTTGCTATACTGGCTGAGATTGCTGAGCGCGAACGGCGATACTCCTTCCGCGGTCTCAGAGATCCCCGACAACGCTGGACATCCACCCGGCGGCCAGGTAGCTCAGTGGTAGAGCGCGGCCCTGAAAAGGCCGGCGTCGGCGGTTCAATCCCGTCCCTGGCCACCACCACTTTCGCTGGGGTGATCAGCTCTGGGTCCTTCCCTCCGCTGGCGCTGCGGTCAGGATTTTGCCTGCGGGCTCAGACGCCCGCAAATCGGCTCAAGTTCAATCCCGTCCCTGGCCACCATTCTTCAATTCGGATCTTTTGCGTTCTCTCCGATCAGACTCTGTCTGTGCGTGGGTTGGTGGATTGCGTCCTTCCATAACGTTGCGTAACTGAACGGTGGAGGGGGTACCCCCCGTCGCACTGACGTGTGGCAAAGCGCTGAAACGACAGGGGCTATTGGAGGTCCCTCCGAAACAGTGGCATGTTGCTGATCAGAAGCCACTTCGCGCGCTCTTTCTGGCGTTTTGTACGGGGGGTTACCGGAATAGCACCTCCCTTCATGCGGCAGTAGCGGGGGCTGTGGGCGAAGCAGTGGTCCTGACCGCGGAGGGCGAGGTTGCGGCATTGCTGGCCGCGCTGGTTGAAGTACTGGCACTGCTGGTAGTCGTATTGGTGCGGATCGTGCCCGCAGCAAAAATTCCGGCCGGGACGAGCGCGATAGCCGCAGGGCCAGCCTTCGCAGAGGGCGGTGCAGAAGCGAGACATGTGTGCCTCCGGTGCAGAGATCAGAGCACAAGGCTCGGAACAAGCGGGTTAGCAACGATTGGAGCCAGAGCTCAGGGCTCAGAGCTCAGGGCTCAGAGCGCAGAGCTCAGAAAAGCGAAAGCCCGCGCAAGGCGGGCTTTTTCTTTTTCCACTCTATAAATTCAGAATAACAGGCTGGAAGAATCAGACTGCCAAATATTTTTGTTGGTTTTGGTTGAGATCTTCTGTGGAATCAACAGCGGTTACTTTGGTGAAGAGGTGCGGGGGTTGACAGATTTTGGGGGAGGTGGGGTTACAGTTACGGATAGGATCGCTGCGGTGCTCTCGGTCCCCGGTAACCTTGGTGAGAGTCGAAATAGTGCAAATCTCGCCCGTGGGCAGTCCCCCCATAATTCGGTTAGCGTGTAAAAGCGATTCTGTGGGACCGGCATGGGATCGGGCCGGGTGATGCCCAAAATGCGCAAGAGATCGGATGGCCTCAGAAGCTGCGTTGGATACTCAAACGACACGCTTCGAGATTTCGCTATCGCCTTCCCGATATTTGCCATTCGATTGTCGAGGGTAAGAAAAACGTCAATTTTATTCCGCTGCGCGGTCCAAAGGTGAAACATGTCCGGGTAATTTTCGATGCTGCCACTGAATCTACAGATCTGCTGGAAGCAACTGAGATTCTCGAAGCTCTCAGCTTCGAATTCGGTCAGGCCAAGGGATTCCCTCCAGGAAACAATCTGCGATACTGCTTCCCCCGTGAGATCGCAGAGCATCTCCATGAAGGCGATCTGGCTTAGGCCACAGTCCAGCCCTTTCTTTCTGTCTCTTTTGCCGCCCTTCCTAGCGAAGGCGGTGTAGCGCCCCACCAAGAAGCGCGACCGCTCGACAGCCGACGGACACCGCTGGATTCTGCATTCGGCAAGTGCGTCGAGCATAGGACTTCCGATGAATTGGTTGTCACGCTCGCAATCCAACTCCGAGTAAGTGAACGCCTCGACTCTGCCTTCCCGAATCAGCCGGCCAACAGTGAGGAGGCAGTCGATCTCCGCCTGGAAAGCCGGATTGGGATCTGGCGCTTTCCGCCTGATTCCGAGGACCTCATATCTCCCGTATACAGGACCAAAAAGTGGCCCCTGAGGCCCCATCGCCCAGTCGCACAGTTGGCTATGGCCGGGGATGCTGTTGTCGAGCATGACGCGCATCGGTGAATCCCGGGCTATTCGAGTGGCAGCACCAGGTTCTCGGCCTGGGCGCGGGCGCGCGGGGCTTTTTTGAACGTGGCGTCGGCGCGGTGGAGGGGGTACTTCGGCTGGAGGCCGTCGAGAATCTGCTGGATGGTCAGGACCTGGATGCGAGGATAGGTCGAACCGTCCGGTGAGGTGTAGAAGCCGGCTTCGGCGGCCTCGCGGAGCATGGGTTTGGTCGGCTCTTCGAAGGAGAGGAAAACGCCGATTTCAGCCTTTTCGCGCTCCAGGGTGCCACGGAGGTCGCGGACCTGGGATACGGTGACGCCGCCCGCCTTGACGGAAAAGAGAATCTGCTTCGATTTGCCGGAATTGTCGTCGTGGAAGTAGAGACGGCCGTCGATGCCGCGATCCGTGCCCTTCTTCTGCTCGGCGGGGCGGGCCTCGACCTGGCCGAGCGCCCACCACTGGAACTGGTATTTGTCGTCAGCGGCGAGGCTGGCGGCACCTGAAATATCGGTGGGCTCGCCGATGACTTCATAGGTGTCGCGAATCTGAGGACCGAAGGCGTCGGAGAGGCGCTTCTTGATGAGGCCGATGGCAAGGTGGGTGATGTCGATGCCGATCCAGCGGCGATTGAGGCGCTGGGCGACCTGGATGGTGGTGCCGCAGCCGCAGAAGGGGTCGAGGACGAGATCGCCTTCGTTGGAGGAGGCTTTGATGATGCGTTCGAGGAGAGCTTCCGGTTTTTGGGTGGGATAGCCGAGGCGTTCCTGGGCCTGGGAGTTGATGGGAGGGATGTCCGTGATGATGTCCTGGATTTTTGAACCCGCGCTGAGGAACCTCTTAAATCTAGGAAATCCGCCAGCGCCTCCCGACCGTTGCTTGGGCCAGTGGATAAATCCGTGCGAGTCCAGCAGGTCGAGCTTCTGAGTCGTGGTCAGTTCCTTCGCGGGCTCGATGCCGACGATAGACTCTACGGTTTTGGTGTTTATCTTCCAGTGCAGTCCCTTCGAGGTCACATCAAATCCGCGCCAGATCGCTCCAGAGTCTCCGTGTCGCACCCCGGAGGCGGTCAAGTTGTCGTCTGCCCACTGATGCCCACTCTCGTCCTCGTTCTTGTAGCGCGACGCGTATTCCTCGGAATGCGATATCAAGACCTCGTTCCACGTCATGGACTCTCCGCGTGAGTAGAAAAGAATCGTGTCGTGGATGTCGCCCCATCGCTTGGCCGCGGAGTGGGAGCTCGTCCGCTTCCAGATGATTTCGTTCTTGAAGTGCTGAGCACCGAACACCGCGTCCATCAGAATCTTGAGGTAATGGCTGGCGGTGGGGTCGCAGTGGAGATAGATCGATCCGGTGGGCTTGAGGACGCGGCGCAGCTCGATGAGGCGCGGGGCCATCATGGCGAGATAGGCCATCATGTCGCTGGAACCGAGGAAGGTGCGGAAGGCGCGCATGGCGTCGGCGACGCGGCCGCCGAGGTTTTCGACGATGTGCTGGTAGCTGCGCTCCGCTTCCAAGTTCCAGGTCCAGGTGTCCTCGAAAGCGTGGATTTGGGCCGAGGATTTGGAGCCGTCCTTTTCCGCGAAGAGGACCGAATAATCCTGGCGGGAGTTGAAGGGCGGATCGAGGTAGACGAGGTCGACGGATTCGTCTTTGACGTAGAGGCGGAGGACGTCGTAGTTGTCGCCGTAGTAGAGCTGGTTCTTCCAGGCCATGGCGGGATGGATCAGGGTAGCACGCGGGGAGCGAGGCGGCGCAGGCGGGTTGGAGTGGGGTATTCCGTTGGTCATGGTTTGGGATGCAGGGGCTGAAGCCCGGTGTCTTGTTGCGCAGCTTGCGGCACGACTGAAGTCGTGCCCTGATACAAGGCGGCGGGGTTGGGGTTGTGCTTTCGCACTTCTGCCAACACCGGGCAGAAATGGGGCACCCGGGACGTCGTGCCCGGATACAAGGCTACCGGTCGCGGGGGCGTGCCCTGCTCAACTGCGCTGGGCCTGCGGAGCGGAGTGCGGTATGGAGCTCCGGGCTCCGTGGATGGGCCGGGCCTGAAGGCCGGGATTTTTGCAGGCTCTCCGTCCGCGGCCTCAAGGCCGCGGCTTCTACCGTCGTGCTGCTGCGCAACACCAAAGGCGGCAAGAGGAACGCCGGTCGGGCGTCATTTTTGCACTGATTTCATGCGGGTTTTGGGGTGGTTCCGGGGGCCGTTTTGCGTGGTAAAATGAAGGAGTAGCGGCGGCTCCTAAATCCTTCGATTTTCAATGGATTTTGCGGTGGGGAAAGGTTTGTTCGAGGGCCGGAATCGAGGCTTTGAAACGAGAGGCACAGGGGCTAAAGCCCGTTCAATTTGTGCGCCTTTCGGCACGACTGAAGTCGTGCCCTGATACAAGGCGGCGGGGTTGGGGTTATGCTTTCCCACTTCTGCCAACTTCCAGAGAAGTGGGGCACCCGAGAGTTCGGATTTTTAGAGTTGGAGTTTCATGGCGACCAAAGAACTGACACCAACGGAAAGCGCGATTCCCGCGAACGGCAACGGTTCGTATACCGGCGAGAACATCAAGGTTCTCGAAGGGCTGGAGGCGGTGCGCCTGCGGCCGGCGATGTATATCGGGTCGACGGGCGAGATGGGTCTGCACCATCTGGTGTACGAGGTGGTGGACAACTCGGTGGACGAGGCGCTGGCGGGATTTGCGACGAAGATCGAGGTGACGATCCACGTCGATAACTCGATCACGGTGACGGACGACGGACGCGGGATTCCCGTGGACGAGATGACGCTGGACAACGGCGAGAAGATGCCGGCGGTGCAGGTGGTGCTGACCAGGCTGCACGCGGGCGGCAAGTTCGACACCTCGACGTACAAGGTGAGCGGCGGGCTGCACGGCGTGGGCGTGAGCGTGGTGAACGCGCTGGCGGAGTCGCTGGACGTGGAGATCTGGCGGCCGGAGAAGCCGGGCGAGGCGAGCCACACGTACGAGCAGAGCTACGAGCGCGGGATTCCGGCGACGAAGCTGAAGAAGACCGGGACGAGCAAGCGGCGGGGGACGAAGGTTCACTTTCTGCCGGACAAGACGATCTTTACCGTCACCGAATACAACTACGACACGCTGGCGCAGCGGCTGCGGGAGCTGGCGTTCCTGAACAAAGGGCTGACGATCACGCTGACCGACGAGCGGACGACGGACGCGAAGACGGGGGAGGCGAAGCGGGCGGAGTTCCGGTACGCGGGCGGGATCGCGGAGTTTGTCCGGCACCTGAACCGCGGCAAGCAGACGCTGCACGACAAGCCGATCGCAATGGAGGGACTGCGCGACGGCGTGGACATGGAGATCGCGCTGCAGTACAACGACAGCTACTCGGAGACGGTGTTCTGCTTTGCGAACAACATCAACACAATAGACGGCGGGACGCACCTGTCGGGCTTCCGGACGGCGCTGACGCGGACGATCAACTACATCGGGCAGCAGATGGGGCTCTTCAAGGACGTGAAGGAGAATCTGACCGGCGACGACGTGCGCGAGGGAATGGTGGCGGTGATCAGCGTGAAGCTGCCGCAGCCGCAGTTCGAGGGACAGACGAAGGGCAAGCTGAACTCGGACATTGCGGGCACGGTGCAGGCGCTGGTGAACGAGAAGCTGGGCGGATATCTGGAGACGAATCCGCCGGTGGCGAAGCGGATCATCAACAAGGCGATTGAAGCGGCGCGGGCGCGCGAGGCGGCGAGGAAGGCGCGGGACCTGACACGGCGCAAGGGCGCGCTGGACGGCGGCGGGCTGCCAGGCAAGCTGGCTGACTGCTCGGAGCGGGATCCGGGACACTGCGAGCTGTATCTGGTGGAGGGCGAGAGCGCCGGCGGGACGGCGAAGCAGGGACGGGACCGGAAGTTCCAGGCGATTCTGCCGCTGAAGGGGAAGATTCTGAACGTGGAGAAGGCGCGGTACGACAAGATGCTGGGACACGAGGAAATCCGCGCCATGATTACCGCGCTGGGCACGGGCATCGGCAAGGAGGACTTCGACGCGGCGAAGCTGCGCTACGGGAAGATCATCCTGATGACGGACGCGGACGTGGACGGATCGCACATCCGGACGCTGCTGCTGACGTTCTTCTTCCGGCACATGAACGAGCTGATCCGGCGCGGCAACGTGTACATCGCGCAGCCGCCGCTGTTCAAGATCAAGAAGGGCAAGCGCGAGGAGTACATCAAGGACGAGCGGGACTTTGTGCGCGTGATGGTGAAGCACGCGGCGGAAGGAATCGTGGTCCGGTACGGAGAAGGCGCTGCAAAGCTGGAAGGAGCGGCGCTGACGAAGTTCATGGCGCAGCTGAACGAGTATCTGGGCTTCTTCGACAAGGTGAACAAGCGGCTGCGCAACGAGGAAGTGACGAATCTGCTGGCGCACGCGGAGCTGACGAAGCGGGCGGACTTTGAGAGCGAGAGCAAGCTGCAGGCTCTGTACAAGGACCTCGAAAAGATTGCGAAGAAGCACCAGTTCAAGGGACTGACCAGGCCGGTGAAGGATGAGGAGCACCTGACGTGGTCGCTGTGCTTTACGGACGCGCAGGGCGCGGAGCGGCGGATCGACTGGCTGCTGGCGTCGTCGCCGGAGTATCGGCAGATGATGGCGAAGCACGGGCAGATTAAGGACATGCTGGAACCGCCGTTTGTGGTGGAGGCGGTGGGCAAGGGCTCGGCGGCCGCTGAAGCGGACGAGGAAGCCGAGGCAGAGGCTGCTCCGGCGGGCGATCCGCAGGTGGGGAAGGCTGTGGCGCCGGGAACGAAGCGCGGCAAGGCTCCGCAGGAGCCGGTGGAGAAGCAGACGCCGCGGGAGCTGTTCGAGTACGTGATCGAACAGGGACGGCGCGACTACCAGGTGCAGCGGTACAAGGGCCTGGGCGAGATGACCGCGGCGCAGTTGTGGGAGACGACGATGGATCCGGAGCGGCGCACGCTGCTGAGCGTGAAGCTCGAAGATATCGCCGAGACGGAGACAATCTTCACGACGCTGATGGGCGAGGACGTGGACGCGCGGCGGAAGTTCATCGAAGACAACGCGCTGGACGTGAAGAACCTGGATATCTAGAACTGGTAGCTGGAAGCATAAGCTGCAATAAAACTACATGTGAGTTTCCCCGGACTGTGGCAGGCTTTCTGACCTGCCACTGATTTGCCCGGATCAACACAAAAAGTTCCCGGAACACGGCGCCTCTGCCTGAGAATACAGCGCAGAGCTGGTACGACGCCGGCTACGTTAACGCTCCGGTCTATCTTCCTTTCAGGGGAGCCGGAGGACGATTCCCCCGGCCAGGGTGAAATTGTTCTGCACGTTGCTCGTGGAGTTGGGGAGCTGGGTGCGGAGATAGTCGGCCTCGAAGGCGCGCAGGGCGAGGCGCCGGGCCAGAGAGATGTTGAGGCCGCCGCCGGCTTTGAAGGCCAGACTGTCGGCTGTGGTCACAGCGCCGCCGGGGTTGGGGAAGACGCTGTTCATGCCCCAGGCTTCGCCAACCAGTCCCTGGCCGTAAATACTGTAACGTCGGTGCACGGGCGACCATGTGTAGCGCGGGCCGAAGGTGGCTGTGACCAGGTCGAGGCCGACGCCGGTCGAGTCGATGTCGGCAACATGTGCGCCGGCGATGTCGGCCACCACGCCCAAGCCGCGGTAAAACTGGCCGTGAATCTGCGCGCTGCCGCCCTGCATCCAGAAGCGCGAGCCGTTGACCGGCTCCGAGGTGGTAGCCGTGCAGGTGAAAGCCAGCTCCAGCGAGGGCGTGCGCGGCTGGGACGCGCTGGCTGCCGTCTGTGCGGTCGAAGGAACTGCTGCCATTGTCGCTGTGGCCAGCGCCAGGGCTCCCAGCACTCTGCCGAAGGTTGGTTGCATCGCCTCTCTCCTGCCGGAGCGTGCGCGGCCTCTCACGCCGACGCTGATCGCTCCCGCATATCGCTACTGCACGTTCAGGGTGATCGTCGTTGAATGTTGCAAATTGCCTGCTGTGGCCGTGATGGTGACAACATAATTCTGCTGGCTCTGCGCAAAGAAGCCGCCGCTGCCACCGCAACCGCTCAACGTGGTTGCCGCAAGGCCCGCGCCCGCCAGCACCAGCACGGAGAGCAGGCCGCTCAATATCCTGCCGCGCCGGCGCAGCGAGCCCGCACCGAACAGCAGCAGGAACGCCAGCGCAAAGGGCGCGACCCTGCGGCCGCGAGGTCCCGGCCCCTGATTGCGGTGCAGCGCCGCCGTGGCCGGCGGAGCCGTGATGGTGATGGTGACCGTCTGCGGGCCGCCGTTGGCGGCAATCGACGAAGGCGAGAAGCTGGCGATTGCGCCCGCAGGCAAGCCAGCGATGGCGAAGTTCACCGTGCCCGCATAGCTGCCGTAGTCCGGCGCCACCTGCACCTGGAAGCTGACGCTCTGCCCCGGCACCAGAGTCAGATTCGACGGACCCGTCAGCGTCATGGTGAAGTCGAGCGAGGCGGCCGTGATGGATACCGCGCCGCTGGCGGTCGAGCTGCTGGCAGTGAAGTTCGTGTCGCCGCTGTAGACGGCGGTGATGCTGTTCGAGGATGACGCTCCGAGCGCCGTGGTCACGTAACTCGCGGTGCCGCCGCTGAGCGCGACGGGAGCGGCATTGAGCAGGGTGCCGTTATCGTAGAAGCTCACGGTGCCCGTCGGCGTGCCCGTGCTGCCCACCGAGGCATCCGCCACCGTCGCCGTCAGCGTGACGCTCTGGCCCGGCGTAATCGACGTGCTGCTCGCGCTCAGCGTGGTCGCGCTCGCCGCCTGAGTAATAGTCAGCGTGCCGTTGGTCGCAGCCACCGTGTAGTCGGCCAGATTCGTCCCGGCCACGCTGGGCACGATGGGATAAGCCCCTGCGTTCGAGCTCTGCGTCGCCGTGGTCGCAAAGCTCTCCGTGAAGGTGTCGCCGTTCTGCTGGCCCGTCACCGTCCCGGCGAACGCCGGGTTCGCCGTCCCGTAGACGCGCGTGGCGTTATTGGCCGCGATGCTGAGCGCGGCCACGGTGATGCTGGCCGTGGTGGTCGCCGTGGTGGACAAGAGCATGTAGTTGCCCGCCGCGCTGCCGCTCAGGCTGATGCCGGTGGCCGTCACCGCGATGCCGGTGCCCGCGCCGGCCGAGGCGAAGGCTGCTCCCGTGGCCGAGCAGGTTACGTTACTCGTGTCGGCGGGCAACACGCCTGTCAGCGCACAGGAAACCGTCGCCGCCGTGGTACCGTTATACGTTTTGCTGGACGCGGTGACGCTGGCCGTCACCCCGACCGGGTTGATCACTCCTGTCGTGTTCGCAACCGTGGTCACCTGGTAGTTGCCGCCGTTGTTGCCGTCGTTCACCGTGTAGGCGCTCACGTTCAGCGTCTTGCCTGTGCCCGCGCTTGCGCTGCTGTAGACTTCCGCCAGCCCCGTCACGGTGTCGGTCCCCTGCAACTGCCCCGTGCCCACCGTGGGCACCGCCGCCGCGCTGGTGGTTGCGTCGTAGGTCTTCGAGTTCGTCGCGGCAGTGATGGTCAGCGGCGCGGCTGTAATGTTGGCCGTGGTGGTCGCGCTCGCCGGCGAAAGCGTATAGTTGCCCGCCGCGCTGCCGCCGAGCGTGATGCCCGTCGCCGTGACCGTAATGCCGGAGCCCGCGTTCTTTGTCGTAAACGCCGCCCCCGAGGCCGAGCACGTGACGCTGTCGCCTGCGACTACCCCCGCCAGCGTACAGCCGGTGATCGTCGCCGCTGTCGTGCCGTCGTAGGTCTTGCTCGCCGCCGTCACGCTGGCCGTCACAGCGGCCTGGTTCACGGTGAAGGCGCTGCTGGTAATGCTCAGCGTGCCCGCCGAGGCCGTCAGCGTGTCGTTCGTGCCCGTCGCGCTCACCGTCAGATCCGCAAAGGTGGCCGTTCCTGTGGCATCGGTCGTTTCGGGAATCGTCCCGCCCAGGCTGCCGCTCCCGTTAAACGTGAGATTCACGGAACTGCCCGGAATGCCGTTGCCGTGATCGAGCACCGTGACAGTGACAGGAGGCGCGATCGCTGCACCCACAACGGCATTCCCCGGCTGCTGGATGAACGCGATCGCGTACTGCGTCTGCGCCGCGCCGATGTCGTAGCAGGAGCCGCTGGGACGGGCGTAGCCGCGCTGGTCGGTCGCATAGGCGGTTGCCGCTCCGGCGCAGATTGCCGGCGAGCCCACGAGAGGCACCAGCGTCTGCGTCGGCCCGCCATAGCTGCCCAGGACCGCAAGCTGCGGGTTCACGTCGATGACGTTGTTGCCGGAGAGCGTGCAGCCCGTGCAGTTGCCGGTTGAAGCCGCTGAGCCGTTGCCCGCGACAATGCTGTTGGTTATCGTCACCGAGCCGCCGCTGATGAGCACGCCGGGACTGGTCATGGCGCCATTGAACGCAATCGTCGAGTCCGTCACCGTCACCGCGCCCCCGCCGACGGCGAGACCTCCGCCGCTCTGCGTGCCCGCCGATCCGGTGATGGTGCTGTTGGCGATGGTCACCGTGCCGCCGCTGGTATAGATGTTGCCGCCGGCCTCGCTGGCCGCGCCCCCTGTAAACGTGCAGGCCGTAATCTGCACGGTCCCGCCGTTGTTGTACAGGCCGCCTCCGTAGCCGCTGCTTCCGCCGAAATAGGAAGAAACGTTGTTGGCAACCGTGCAGTCCGTGAGCGTGAGGTTGCCCGTCGCATCGTTGTAGATGCCCGCGCCACCGGAGTACTGGCTGGGCTGGCTGTTTTTCACGGTCACGCCGGACAGCGAGAGCGTTCCATCGTTGTACACAGCGCCGCCAAGCTGGGAGCCGGTTCCGAGCGCGTTCTGCAAAGTCATATTCGAGACCGAGGCGGTTACGCCGGCCGCTACCTCAAAGATGTTTCCATTCTGATGGCCATCGATGGTCAGCAGCGACGTTCCTGTTCCCGCAAGGGTGGTGTTCGCTGGAACCGTCAGCGCGCCGCTGGTCAGCGTGATGGTCGTCGCCGAGGCGAACACAGTCGTGTCAAACGCGATGTTCCCCGCGCCCGCGCTCTGCGCCGCCGCCAGCGCGTCGCGCAGCGTGCAGCTGCCTGGCCCGGAGCCGGTCGGGTTGGCCGCGCAGTCGCTCGCACCCGCGCCGGTGTCTCCGCTGCTGTTCACCACGAAGCTGGGCGTGGTGACCGTGAGCGAGATCGCCGCTGTGCTGGCCTCATAATACGGAGGCGCGCCTGTAAGCACGCCATTGAAGCTCACCGCGATCGAGTGGCTGCCGACGGTAAGCGGCGTAGCCGGCAGCGCGATATCGAAGACGTTCGTTCCTGTTCCGGCTGTTACCGTCAGCGGGGTCGAGGTGTCGAGCGTGGCCGTCAAATCGCTTGCCGGAATGGTTGTCGCGCTCGCTCCATTCAACGCCACCGAGATGGCCGGCTGCTGGCTGTAGACGAACGTTGTGCCTGGCGTCACCGTGGGCGTCAGCGACGTAGCCATCGGCGTCACCCAGGTGAACTCATCCGCCGCACTGGTGGTACTGGTCCCGCCCGCGGTGGTCACGATCACGTCCACCGTTCCCGGGGCGCCGGGAGGCGACTGAGCGGTGATCTGCGTGGCGCTGTTCACCGTGAAGCTGGCGGCCGGCACGCTGCCAAACTCGACGGCCGTCGCGCTGGTGAGATTGGCGCCGGTGATGATGATCGTGGCGCCGCTGGTCGGGCCGGTGGATGGGCTGATGCCGGTGACCGTGGGCGGAGGCGGTATCATGCCGAACTGCGAGCTCGTGGCCGTGAGCGTCGGCGGCGCGGGCAGCGTCGCCGTCAGCGTCACATCGCTCAGGGTCGTCTCGCTGTTCAGCGTCAGCGAATAGCTGGCCACGCCGCTGGCATTCGTGGTGGCCGAGACCGGCGAACCAGTCAGCGTCCCCGCGCTGGCCGTCACCGGGATGCTTACCCCGCTCATTGCCACTCCGTTTTCGGTCAGCGTCACGCCGGCCGTGAACGCAACGCCGCTGACCTGCGATGCTCCCGGTTCGTTGCCGGCAAACGTCACCGCGTAGTCGGTCTGCACCGCGCCCATGTCCACGCTGCCGGACGCGCAGTAGCCGCCCGCGCCCGTGTTGCCGAAGGCGACGCCGCGCTGGTCGGAGCTCATGCCCGCCGTTTGCGCCACGGAATAGCTGCCCGCGCAGATGGCCTCGCTCTCCGGCAGCGGCAGCATCGTCTGCGTCGTCCCGCCGTAGTTAGCCAGCGGAGCCAGATGCGGGCTGATGACCGAGCCTGGGCTTCCCACCCGGTCGCCGTGCGCGCCGTTGCTGATCCCCAAAGTCCCGTTGCCGTTGCCGATCAGGTTGTAGCCGCCGTCGGTGAATACGCCCAAGCCGTCGGGATAGCCGTCATGATCGGTGTTGCCCGCCAGGATGCTGTTGGCCAGGGTCGCCGAGCTGCTGTCGAGATAAATGCCGCCGCCGGCACTGTCGGCGGTATTGCCGGAGACCGTGCTGCCGGTGATCGTCAGCGCGCCGTAGTTGTAGATGCCGCCGCCGGAAACGGACGCCGTGTTGCCGGAGATGGTGCTGTCCTCGATCGTCACCGGGCCGCTGATGTTGAGGATGCCGCTGCCGAACTCAGCGGTATTGCCGGAAAGGGTGCTGTCTTCGATCGTCAGCGTGCCGGTGCTGTCGTTGTAGACGCCGCCGCCAACAGGGTTGCCGGAGACGGTGCTGTCCGCGATCGTCAGCGTGCCGGTGTTGGCAATGCCGCCGCCGGAGTTACTGGCGGAGCTTCCGGAAATGATGCTGCCAGTCACCGTCAGCGTGCCGGCATTGTCGATGCCGCCGCCGTTGCCGTTGGCAGATCCATTCGCAATCGTCAGGCTGGCGATGGCCGCGTTCGTCACGCTGGAATTCACCGTGAAGACCCTGGTTCCGTTGTTCCCGTTCACCGTCACCAGGTTCGTGAGCGTCGCTCCGCTGCCCATGGTCGCGCCCTGGATGGTGGTGTTCGAGGGAATATTCAGCGTGCCTGCGCTGCCCAGCGTGATCGTGCTCGGCGCCAGAAAGACGTTCGTCGAATCGAAGTAGATGTTCGCCCCGCCCACGTTTCCGGCCTCGGTCAGCGCGGCGCGCAGCGAGCAGATGCCCGCTCCTCCGCTTTCGTCCGTAGTATTGCTGTTCGTGGTGGTCAGCGGAGTGCAACTGCCATGGCCCGAGCCTGTGCCGTAGCTGAGATCCCGGGTCGTGTTCACCACGTAATTCGGCGCCGTCACCGTCAGCGTGAAGCTGGCCGAGGCCATCTCGCCGGCCGAATCGGTCACCGTCACCGTGAAGCCGGCGTTGGTCACCAGCGCCATGGGCGTGCCGTAGATCGTGCCGCTCGTGGAATCGATGCTCAGACCCGCGGGCAGCGTCCCGGAGGTGATCGCGTAGCTGTACGGCTGCAGGCCGTTCACGCCCGTCACCGGTATGAAATTTGCCGCCGCGCCCGCGGTCAGCGTCTCCGACGGGATCGTCGCCGCCGCCGTCAGCGGCGAGTACCAGGTGAACTCATCCGCCGCGCTCGTGGCGCTCGTCCCATACGGGGTCGTCACGGTCACGTCCACCGTGCCCGTTCCGGCCGGCGTGGAGGTGTCAAGGGTGGTGGAGCTGATGTAGGTGAACGTGACCGGCACGCCCCCGATCTCCACCTGGGTGGCACCGGTGAAGTTCGTCCCGGTAATCGTGATCGGCGTGTTGCCGGCGGCCGGACCGGCGGCTGGGCTGATGCCGGTGACCGTGGGCAGATCGGACAGCACGTCGAACGGATTGCTGTTGACGCCAAGGGTCAGCGAGAGCACGCTGTTCAGCGTAAGGCTGGCGGTCAACGTGTCGGGATTCCCCGCCGCGCTCACCAGGAGCGAGGAGTAGCTGGCCACGCCGGCCGAAGTGGAAGCCGAGCCGCCGGTCAGCGCTCCGGCCCCGGTCAGCGTCAGCGGAATCGTCTCGCTTTCCGCCGTGAACGGATTGCCGTTCTCGTCGAGCGTAACCGCGGCCGCAAAGTCCGCCTCCTGTACGATCTCCGTGGCCGGCGCAATCGGCTCGGGCTCGGTGCTCCAGCTCAGCGCGTAATCCGTCTGCACCGCGCCCGCGTCCACGCTGCCGGACGCGCAGTAGCCGCCCGCGCTGAAGGACACGCCGCGCTGGTCGGTGGTCGTGCCATTCGGAACCAGCGACGACGAGCCTGCGCAGATGGCCGCCGAGCCGGGCTCGGGCAGCAGAGTCTCGGTCGGCCCGCCGTAGCTGCCCAGCGAGGCCAGGTCCAGCGCGCCTGTATTCACCTGGGTGTCGTTGTAATAGCCCACCTGGTCGCCGCCATTGTTGCCTGCTGCGGCGTTGAAGGTCGAGCTTCCCGAGTTGTCGTCCAGGTCGTCGGGGGAAGAGATATTCCCCACCGTTCCGATCCCGTTGCCCGATACGATGCTGTTGCCGATGACCAGCCCCGCGCCGGACAGATCGTTGTAGATGCCGCCGCCCTGACCGCCCTGCGCCGCGTTGCCGCTGATCGTGTCGCCGGTCAGCGTCAGCGCGTTATCGTTCCAGATGGCGCCGCCCAGGCCCGGCACGGAAGACGTCGAAGCCGAGTTCCCGGCAAACGTGCTGTCGGTCACCGTGGCCGTCGCCGAGCCGTAGTTGATCAGCGCGCCGCCGCCCGTGGCCTTATTGCCGGAGAACGTGCTTCCGGTCACCACCAGCGTTCCGCTTGCGTTCGCGTTCGTCCCGTTGGCGATGCCGCCGCCCCCGTATCCCGTGTTCCTGACGATCGAGCACTCATTCACCGTCAGCGACCCTGAGTTCGAGATGCCGCCCCCGTTTGCGTAGCTCGCCGTAGTGGGATTGTGTGCGCCGGTGATCGTCAGGTTATCGAGGACCGCGCCGGTCACCCCCATGCCCACCGTAAAGTCGGAGAACTCTCCATACGCGCCACTGCCGCCATCCACCGTGACCAGGTTGGTCAGCGTGCCGCTGATGACCGCGGTCGCGCCCTGGAGGGTCGTATTCGCCGGGACATTCAGCGTACCGCTGGTCAGCGTGATCGTGTTCAGACTCCCGCCCAGGTTGCCCGCCGTAAACACCGTCGAGTCAAACGTGATGGCCCCCGATCCGGCCACGCCGGCCGCCGCCAGCGCATCGCGCAGGTAGCAGGTATCGGAGTTCGTGGTGGTCCCGGCCGTGGGCTGCACGCTGCAATTGTTCGCGTTGCCCGCATCGTCGCCGGTCTCGTTCACCACGTAATTGGGAATGCTGACCATCGTCCCGGCCGAGGTTCCCGTAATGCTCGACGTGACGGTGTCCGTGGCCGTCACCGTCTGGCTGCCCACCGTGCCGAAGGTCACCGTAAAGGTGTGAACGCCGGCGTCGGCGCCTGTGAACGTGTAGCCGGCCGGCAGCGTCGCCTGTGCGTCGGTGCTGGTAAAGCCCACGGTTCCGGTGTACGCGGTGGCCACGTTGCCGTACAGGTCCTGGGCGGTCACCGTCACGCTCACTGCCCCGCCCAGGTACGCCGTCGCCGGCGCGGAGACGCTGAACTGCGTGGCCGGGCCGGGATTCACCGTGAAATCCGCCGTGCCGGCGATCGAAGAATCCGCGCTGTCCGTGGCTGTCACCGAATCCACGCCCGCCGTCTTCAGCGCGATCTCGACCGTCGCCGTTCCGTTCACGAGCGTCACCGGATTGCCGCCGGTGGCGACAAAGCCCGGATCGCTGCTGCTGAGAGTCACCGTCCCGTTGAAGGAGACGTCGGTGTTGCCGTTCGCGTCCTCGGCCGTTACGGTGATGTTGAAGTTTGTGTAGAACGGCGCCGGATTCGGTCCGGTGATCACGAAGTGGGTGAGCGGCCCGGAATCGACGGGGAAGCCCTGGCTGGTGGCGGAAGCCGCCGGCGCGGTGGGCGTGATCGACGAGTTCAGCGTAAGGCTGGCGGTCAGCGTGTCGCCGGTGCCGGTGGCGCTCACGCTCAGCCCGGAATAGGTCGCTGCACCGGAGCTGGTCGCCGCCGAGCCGCCGGTCAGCACCGCTCCCGCCGGGTTGCTGGCGAGCGTCAGCGGAATCGTCTCGCTCGCCGCCGTGAACGGCATCCCGTTCTCGTCGAGCGTGACCACCGGAGCCGGGTTCATTGCGGTGTTGAGGAGCACGGGGCCGGGCTCGGTGCTCCAGCTCAGCGCGTAGTCCGTCTGCACCGCGCCCGCGTCCACGCTGCCGGACGCGCAGTAGCCGCCCGCATTCAGCGCCACGCCGCGCTGGTCGGTGGTCGTGCCATTCGGAACCAGCGACGACGAACCCGCGCAGATGGCCTCGCTCCCTGGCTCGGGCAGCAGGGTCTCGGTTGGCCCGCCGTAATTGCCCAGCGGGGCCAGTTCCAGGTCGATGGTCGAGGTCGTCCCGCTGCCGGTCCCGGCCAGGTTGCCGCCGTTGTCGGTGTAGGCGCCGCCGTTATAGATGTCCGCATATTCGACGCTTGAGGAGTTCCCGGCCACGATGCTGTTGGCCAGGTTCAGCGTGCCGTTGTTGAAGAGGCCGCCGCCGGCGCCGCCGCCGAGATTGCCGGAGAAGGTGCTGTTGCTCACCGTCAGCGTGCCGGTATTGGAGATGCCGCCGCCGTCGCCGCCATTATTGCCGGAGAAGGTGCTGCCGGTCACCGTCAGCGTGCCGCCGTTGAAGATGCCGCCACCGGTGCCGTTTATGAAATTACCGGAAATGGTGCTGCCGGTTACCGTCAGCGTGCCGCCATTCCAGATGCCGCCGCCGTAGTCGGCGTTGGACGCACAGGAACCACCAGCAATAAGATTGCTGCAGATTGCCACTGCGCTGTTGGAGATGGTGCTGCCGGCGATCGTCAGCGCACCGTAGTTTTCGACAGCGCCGCCGCCGTTGACGTTGCTGAATCCATCCGTGATCGTCAGGTTGGCGATGGCCGCATCGGTTACGCCGGAATTCACCGCGAAGACCGTGGTCGCGTTGTCCCCGCTCACCGTCACCAGGTTTTCGAGCGACGCGCCGCTGCCCGTGGTCGCGCCGTAGATCGCCGTGTTCGAGGGAATGTTCAGCGTGTTGCCCAGCGTGATCGTGTTCGTCGCCGCGCTGTTCGTCGCCAGAAAGACGTTCGTCGAATCGAAGTAGATATTGGCCGCACCTGCGGTTCCGGCCGCGGCCAGCGCGGCGCGCAGCGTGCACACGCCCACCCCGCCGCTTTCATCCGTGGTGTTGCTCGTCGTCGAGGCCAGCGCCGTGCAGGAGCCGGTGGTGTTGTCCGCCGCCGTGTTCACCACGTAGTTCGGCGCGTTCACCTGCAGCGCGAGCGTCGCCGTGCTGGAGGCGTATGCGCCCGTGCCGGTCAAGGTGAAGGCGATCGAGTGGCTGCCCACGGTGAGCGCCGTCCCCGGCAGCTCGATGCTGAAATTACCGCCGCTGCCCGGCGTCACCGTCAGCGTCGTCGTCGTGTCCAGCGTGGCCGTCAGCGTGCCGGTGGCGCCGGCGGGCGCAACCGTGGCCGAGATGGCCGGCTGCTGGTTGTAGACGAAGGTCGCGCTGGGCGTGGCCGCGGGCGTCAGCGTGGTGGCGATCAACGGGTCCAGATCGAAGCCGCCGCTGGCCGCCAGCGCGCCGACGCTGATGCTGCTGTTGAGGCTCAGCAAAGCGTCGAGCTGCACGTTCGACACGGTCTGCCCGGGGATGGCGGGATACATGGTCAGCGACCAGGAGGCGATGCCGTTCGTGGCGCTGGTGCTGGCGGCGACCGGCGAGCCGGACAGCGTCGCCGTGCTCCCGGCCGGATAGACGTCGATGCTCTCGCTGGACGCGGTGAACGGGCTGCCGCTCTCGGTGAGCTCGACGGCCACCGGGAAGGCCACGCCGGCCTGCTCCGGCGAAGCCGGGTTGGTGGTGAAGGCGAGGGCGTAGTCGGTCTGCACCGCGCCCGCGTCCTGGCAGGTCTGCGGGCCGGAGCTGCCCTCGTAGCTTTCCGTGCGCGGCTCGCCGCGCTGGTCCGTCCCGGTCGCGCTCGACGGGGTCATGGCGCAGATGGCCGCCGAGCCGGGCTCGGGCAGCATGGTCTGGGTCGGGCCGCCGTAGCTGCCCAGGGGGGCAAGGGGAGACACCGTTCCGCCCACCAGGTTTCCGTTCGTCCCGTTGGCGGGGCAGCCCGTGCCGCCGCAATCCGGGAATACGCCGCCCGTGTTGCCGCTCAGAATGCTGTTCGTCACCGTGGCCGAGCCGCCGCCGATATCGATGCCGCCGCCCACGGTGACGCTGCTGTTGCCGCTGAAGGTGCTCCCCACGATGGTCAGCGAGCCGTCGTTGCTGGCAATACCGCCTCCCGCTCCGCTGGAGGAGTTGTTCTGGTTGTTATAGAAGGTGCTGTTGGTCACCGTCAGCGCGCTGGTGCTGGCGGAGTTATAGATGCCGCCGCCGCCAAACTCCGTCTGGACGGTGTTGCTCGCGAAGGTGCTTCCGGATACGGTCAGAGTGCCGGTGTTGAAGATGCCGCCGCCGCTGTTCCTGGCGTTATTTCCCGAAAATGTGCACTCGCTCACCGTCAGCGTGCCGGCATTGTTGACGCCGCCGCCGTTGCCGGTCGTGTTCCCATCCGTGATCGTCAGGTTGGCGATGGCCGCGCCGGTTACGCCGGAGTTCAGGGTGAATACTGTAGCGACCTCGTTCCCGCTCACCGTCACCAGGTTTTCGAGCGAGGCGCCACTGCCGGAAGTCGCGCCGTAGATCGCCGTGTTCGAGGGAATGTTCAGCGTGCTGCCCAGCGTGATCGTGTTCGTCGCCGCGCTGTTCGTCGCCAGAAAGACGTTCGTC